>DASXLB010000066.1 GCA_036496585.1 Vicinamibacterales bacterium | reverse complement strand
GACGGCCAGGAGCGCGCCGAGAGCAACGGCGGCCACAGCCACGGGCACGGCGAGCGACGCCGGCACAACGGCGAGAACGCCGGCCTGCCACAAGGACAGGCCGGCGCCGCAGAGCAGAACGAAATAGGCAGCCAGGTAGAGGTGGATGAATCTCACAGACGTTACCGCTGCAGGTTCACCACGAGAGCCGCACGGCGGTTGAGCCGGCGGGTTTCTTCACGCGAGTTGTCGTACTTCGGACGTTCCTCGCCGTAGCTGATGGTGCTGAGGCGGTTGGCGGCAATGCCGCGGCTGGCCAGGTAGGCCTGCACCGCGTTCGCGCGCCGGTCACCGAGCGCGAGGTTGTATTCCGCCGTGCCGATGTTGCAGGTGTGCCCTTCGATCGTGATCTTCAGGTTCGGGTTGTCCTGCAGCGAACGAACGGCCTCGTCGAGCGCGCGCACCGCTTCCGGCCGCAGGCTGTAGCGGTCGAAGTCGAAGTGCACGTCTTCGAACACGATCTCCTTGACAGCTTCCTTGATGACCTGGATCGTCACGACGTCCGACGCCGTGCCGCCCTTGCCGTCGCTGCAGCGAATGGTCACCGGTACCGGACCCTCGACCATCGGCGCCGTCCACGGCGTCTGCCGCGCGTTGGGCGAGGTCAGCGATCCGGCGGGCGCGCTCCATGTACAAGTCAACGTGTCGCCATCAGGATCCGTCGCGTCGGCTGTGACCGTCGACGTCTTGCCGACATACACCGTGCACGGATTGCAGCTCGCCTTCACGGTCGGCGGGCGGTTCTGCGGCGCCGTCGGGGCTGGCGGCGGGGGAGGCGCCGGCGGGGCG
Organism: Vicinamibacterales bacterium; assembly: GCA_036496585.1. Taxonomy (NCBI): domain Bacteria; kingdom Pseudomonadati; phylum Acidobacteriota; class Vicinamibacteria; order Vicinamibacterales; species Vicinamibacterales bacterium. The sequence goes on along the minus strand of DASXLB010000066.1, from coordinate 185,895 downwards.
GGTGGCACATAGACGCGCACGCCCGGGTGATAGCCGATGCGCCCGACGATGTCCATCTTGTCGCCGGCGCCGTTGCCGTACTGGCTGAGGTATTGGCTGCGCGTATCGACGGTCGGCCGGTACGTCCAGCCGAGGCCCGCGAAGAAGCCGTTCTGATGCTGCCAGGTGAGGCCGAGGTCGATCTGCACCGGCGACTTCACGTTGTACGCGAAGCCCGACGGCAGAAAGGAGCCGTCGTCGCCATTGAGCTGTTCTTTCGTGTGCAGCGTGCTCTTGGAGTACGCCTCGCCGCTCAGTTCCGCGGTAAGGCGGAGCGACTTGCGCGACGGCAGCCCAGCGCCGAAACCCCAGCGGAATCCGTTCGTCGACTCCACGGCGTCGGGCTCCGACCGGAAGATGAAGCCCGCGTAGCCGGACAGTTCGACCCGCTGATTGAATTCCTTGCTGACGATGCCGTCGAACGCGATGTCGACTTTGCCGCTGCTTGCACCGTTGTCGACGCTCCCCGTCGGCAGTTTCACCAGGAACCGCAGGGCCTCCGACACCGGTTTCTGGTCGTATTCGGAAGAGAGGTTCACCTTGGCGCCGAGCCAGAAGTCGCCGACGGCGTTGCCGCTCCAGCCTGTGCTCGCGAGCGGGCTGGCGGGCGCGGCGGCGCCGGCAAAGGGCTGCACGGCGAGAAAGAGGGGCCGGATATCGCGGTCGACTCGATTCACCGCGATGAACGAGCCGAAGATCTCCGCCTTGTTGCGCAGGCCGAAGCCGAAGGTGATCGGCCACTGCGAGATATCGCTGAACCCCTGGGTATCGTCAAAATTGACGCGGTACGCGCTCACCGAGTACTTGCGGTCGGGGAGCACCTCCGCGGTCGGCACGTTCCACAGGCCGGTATCGCCGAGAAACGTGGTCGTTGCCGGGCGGGTCTCTGTGGAACTCGTGGCCGCGGCTGGCTGTGCTTGAGCCGGCTGTGGCTGCGCCGTCGTCTGGGCAGCGGCCGGAGCGGCCATCGCCAGTACGACACAGCCGGGGGCCAGGGCCTTCAGGCACCCTTTGGCCATGGACAGTTTCATACCCTACACCTCATCCGATCCCATGGTAGAGCTCCGGGACAGCCGTGTCAAAGGTTTAGACCGACAGGCGGTTTGTTTTCAACTTTTTACAGGGTCCCTTCGCCTTTGGAACATAAAGGCGATGGCAATACTAAGGATGTAGAGCGCCAGCATCGGCACCGCGAACACAATCGTGGACATCGCGTCGGTGCCGGGGCTGACGACGGCGGCGACGATTGTAATGATGAGCACGGCGTACTTGAAGTGCTTGAGCAGGAAGCCGCCGGTCACGACACCCATGCGGGCGAGGAAGAAGACGAGCGTCGGCATTTCGAAGATGACGCCGAACCCAAGCAGCATCTTCGAATAGATGCCGAACGCCTCGTCGACCTTCGGCACAAAAACCATGTAGTCGTTGGCGAAGCTGGCGAAGAATGCCCACGTCCAGGGAAACGCGACGTAGTGGGAAAAGAGCCCGCCGAGCACGAAGAACACGGTGGAGAGCACCACGAATGGAATCGCGAACTTTTTCTCCTGGGTGTAGAGCCCGGGCGCGATGAATTTCCACACCTGATAGAGGATCAGCGGCGACGCGATGAAGACGCCGGCGATGAAGCCGATCTTGATGTAGAGCATGAACGGCTCGGCGCCGCTCGTGAACATCAGCTTGGCCCCGCCGTTGGGCTGCTGCGCGAGCATCGTGTACATCGGCTTCATGATGAAGTCGAAGATCTTCTGGATGAAGATGTAGGAAACGATGCATCCGGCCAGCAGGGACCAGCAGATGTAGATCAGGCGTTTCCGGAGCTCGTCCAGGTGCTCCAGAAACGACATCTTCGATCCGGAATCGGCAGACTCCGGATCTTCATCGTCGCCGGACCTGGCGCTGGGGAACGGCACGAGCGCCATCGCGACGCCTACGCGCTGCCGTTCTGGCGGGGCACGTTACCGATTGAGTGATCGGTGCCGGTCGCGGGAGCGCTGTCGTGGAAATCCGCGACCCGCGGGGGCTCCTGCTTGTCCTGCTTCCGCTCTTCCGAGCGGATTTCCTCGTCGAGCGTGTTCTTGAGCTCGTTGGAAGCGCGCTTGAACTCGGCGAGGCTCTTACCCAGCGATTTTCCGAGTTCCGGCAGCTTGCGCGGTCCGAACACGATGAGGGCGATGACGAAAATGATGATGAGTTCCGGAGTGCCGACAGAGCCAAACATGGTGCCCGAATTATACACCTCGAAGTCTGTTAGCATTCGATCCATGCGTACTCCCAGGTTTTTCGTGGTCGCGGCCCTCGCCATCCTGCTCTCGGCGGTGGCGGGCGGCTTCTACGGCGGCACTGCGCAGGCCACCCAGGACCAGATTTCCCAGCAATACCGCGTGTTCACCGCGGCGCTGACCGCCGTCGACCGCGAGTACGTCGAGCCGCTGCCCTCCGACCGCCTCGTCTATGACGCGATTGGCGGCATGCTGCAGACGCTCGATCCGCATTCGAGCTTTTTCGACCCCAAGCAGTACGCGCAGATGCGCGAGCGCCAGGAAGGCCGCTACTACGGGATCGGCCTCTCGATCCAGACGATCGACGGCGACGTCACCGTGATGTCGCTCTTCGAAGGATCGCCCGCCTATCGCGCCGGCATCCGCCGCGGCGACGTCATCGCCAAGGTCAAAGGGGAAGACGCGAAGGGCTGGACGACCGAGCAGACCGCGAAGCAGCTGAAGGGCCCCAAGGGCACCAAGGTCGGCATCGCGATCCGCCGGCCTGGCTACGACAAGCTGATCGACATGGACGTCGAACGCGACGAGGTGAATATCGTCACCGTTCGCGGCGTGTTCATGATCGACCAGCAGACCGGCTACATCAAGCTGGGTGACTTCTCCGAGACGTCGGCGAAGGAGGTCGGCGACGCCATCGACGCACTGAAAGCCAAGGGGATGAAGCGCCTGGTGTTCGACCTGCGCGGCAACCCCGGTGGTCCGCTCGATCAGGCGATCCGCATCGCCAACCGGTTCCTGCCGCGCGGCGACATGATCGTCTACACGCGCGGCCGCGTCCCCAACATCGACGCCGACTATCGCGGCCAGGACGAGCCCGATTTCAGCGGGCCGATGATCGTGCTCGTCAACCGCAACAGCGCGAGCGCCTCGGAGATCGTCACCGGCTCGCTGCAGGATCACGACCGCGCGCTGATCGTCGGGGAGACGACCTTCGGCAAGGCCCTCGTGCAGTCGGTCTATACGATCTCGGAGAAGGCAGGCCTGGCCTTGACGACCGGCCGCTACTTCACGCCGAGCGGCCGGATGATCCAGCGGCCGTGGGACAACGCCTTCGACGAGTATCTGACCTACACGCTGCGTGATCAGACGGAGAAACGCGACCACAATCCGGCGCAGCTCAAGTACACCGACGCCGGGCGGAAGGTGTACGGCGGCGGCGGCATCGAGCCGGATCGGTTCTTCGCGGGCCCCGTCGAGGGCTTCAATCCGACGCGGTTCGGGCGCTCGCTGTATCAGCGCGGCGCCTTCGCCAATTTCGCCGAGCGCTTCACCGCCGAAGGGGACACGCGCATGAGCGCCGCCTCGGCCGGGCGCAAGCAGGTGAGCCGCGGCTTCGCGGTCACCGACGCGATGGTCGCCGACTTCAAGCAGTCACTCGTCGAACAGAAGATCCGGATCGACGAAGACGCGTGGACCAAGGACGCCGAGTTCGTCCGCGGCATGATCCACTTCGAAATCGACAGCGCGCTGTTCGGCGTGGCCGAAGCCCAGAAGAACCTGGTCACCCACGATCCGCAGGCGCAGTTCGGGCTCGCACAGTTCCCCGAGGCGATCAAACTGACGGAGCTCTCGAAGACCCGCACGTCAACCCGGGGGGGCGCGCCAAACGGCCAGTAACCGGCAGCCATCGCGCCGCCGGCGGTGTCATCGAACTGGGGCACTGCACCTATTACTTGTGCCCTCAGATAGTGCTTGCCCCTAGGTATGGGGCATTGTTAGACTGACGACCGTTTACCGGACCCCAGGGGCCATCCCGCGCCGCGGGATGTTGGGAGCCGGGCTTCAACGGTCGTTTGTCCAGTCGTCGTCTCCACACAAGTTTGCTGGTCGAAGCGAACCCAGCCGCTTCCTTGGGAAGAGGTGTGGCCGGACCTGACACGTCCGGTCTGCGGGCTGGTCGATCGTCGTGTTTTCGACCGGACAACAAACGGGTAGGCCGGGTCGTGCAGACCCGACAACGAATCTAATATGCGTTTAAATCGCCTCGAAATTTCCGGCTTCAAGAGCTTTGCCGAGCGCTCGGAGCTTGCGTTCGATACCGGGGTGACCGCCATCGTCGGTCCCAATGGGTGCGGCAAGAGCAACGTGGTCGACGCCATTACCTGGGTGCTCGGCGAGCAGAGCGCCAAGAGCCTGCGCGGCGAGCACATGCAGGACATCATTTTTCAGGGGAGCGACGCACGGAAGCCCACGTCCGCGGCGGAAGTGCGGTTGCGGCTGAGCGGCGTGGCCTCGCGCGTGCCCGGCAACGGCTCCGTGAAACCGTGGGTGCTGCCGCGCGGCGAGGCGGCGGTGGCTGCCGCGGCCGGGGAGCTGGTCGTCGAAGTGCCGGCAGGGGTGCCGGGATCGGCGGAGCCGCTCGACCCGGACGCGGTCGATCCGCTGATCGTTCGCGACGTGGAGCTGTCGCGGCGGCTGTATCGCTCGGGCGAGAGCGAATATCTGATCGACGGCGAGGTCGTGCGGCTGAAGGACGTTCAGGACCTGCTGATGGACGCGGGACTCGGCATCAAGGCCTACGCGGTCATCGAGCAGGGCAAGATCGGGCAGATCCTCAGCGCCCGTCCGACCGATCGGCGGCAGTTGATCGAAGAAGCGGCCGGCGTGACCAAGTACAAGTCGCGCCGCCGCGCCGCCGAGTTGAAGCTCGAAGCGGCGCAGCAGAACCTGACCCGTGTCGACGACATCATCTTCGAGGTCGAGAAGCAGCGCGGGGCGCTGAAGCGGCAGGCGGCCAAAGCGCGGCGCTACCGGCGGCTGCGCGACGAGCTGCGACGCTGGGAAAAGGTGCAGTTCGCGCAGAAATACCGGCGCCTCGGCGAGGCAATCGAGGCCGCGCGGACGCGGCTGGCCGATGCGCGGGCCCGCGAAGCGGCGGCCGCGGCGCATTTGGCGGGCGTCGAAGCGGCGCTCGAAGGCCTCCGCCTCGAACTGACCGAGGCCGATGCGCACACGACCGCCGCGCGCGAGGCGGCGCACGCGCGCGAGCTGTCGATCGGTCGTCTGCAGCAGCAGGCCGCGTTCGATCGCCAGCAGGTCGAGACGCTGTCGGCGTCGGCGGCCGCGCTCGACACGGAGATCGCCGGCCTGGCGGCGCGCCGCGATCCGGCCCGCGTCGAGATCGAGGACCGGCGCGCCGCCGCGACGCGCGCCGTCGACGACAAACAGCGCGCCGCCGGTGCCCTGGCGGCCGAGGAAGAAGCCTATGCGGCCGCGACCCGCACCATCGAGGGGCTCGAGGCGGACGTCGAGGCGGCGCGCAGCGAAGTCTACGCCGCCGTCACGGCTGCGACGGCCCTGCGCCATGCGATGGAGCACGCCGCCGCGGCTCGCGTGCGCATTGGCGAGCTGCTCGCCAAGCTCGACGTCGAGCGTCACGATCTGCAGCTCGAGGCGGAGCGCGCGTCACAGGACCGCGCGGTGGCCGAAGAGGGCCTGCGCACGGCGGGCGCGGCGATGGAGACGCTGCACCTCGACCGCGCCGCGCGCGAGTCGCAGCTGTCGGTGGCGCGCCCCAGCCGCGACGCGCTCGTCCGGGAGATGCGTAGCCGCGAGCACGATCTGGCGGGTGTCAGCGCGCGGCTGACGTCGCTCGAGGAGCTCGAGGCCGCCCGCGCCGAGTATGGCGACGGCGCGCGGATGGTCCTTGCCGAGTCGGGCGAGGCGCTCCGCCACCTCGGCTCGGTCGCCGACTATGTCGACGTCGATCGGCAGTTCGAGCGGGGGCTCGACGCCGCGCTCGGCGACCTCCTCCAGCACGTCGTGGTGCGGACCCACGAGGATGCGGTGGCCGGGCTGCAGTTCGCGCGCGAACGCGCCGCCGGCCGAGTCAGCTTCCTAGTGGCCGGCGACGATCCTGCGGCGGCGGTGCGGCAGCTGGTGTCGAGCGTGCGATTCGCAGGCAGCCGCGACGAGGCGCGCCGCATCGCGCTCGAGACCGGCGGCGTCGCCGCGACCGCCGACGGCGAAGTGTTCCACGGCGTCGACCGCGTCGAGTGGGGTGCGCGCGCCGAGGCGCGCAGCATTCTGACGACCAAGCGTGAGATCAAGGAGTTGCGCGAGCGCGCCGACGCCGAGGAGACGCATCTGGCGCGGCAGCGCGAGGAGGCGGCGTCGCTCGACGTGGCGATCGCCGCCGCCGAATCGGCGATCGCCGCGCTCGCGGCCGAGCTGCACCGTCAGGAAAAGGCGATCGTCGGCTACGAGCTGCAGCAGTCGGCCGGCCGCGAGGCGTCCGAGCGGGTAGCGAGGAAGCAGGAGCAGATTGGCGTCGAGCGCCGCAGCGCCGGGGACGAGCTGCGCACGCAGGAGCTGCGCGAGGAGGAAGCCGGCCAGTCCATCCAGCGAATCGAGGCCGAGCAGAAGGCCGCCGACGAACAGTTGTCGTCGGCCCAGCGGAGGCTCTTCGAGGGACGGGAGGCCGCCGCCAACCAGGCGGGCGTGACCGCCGAGGCCAAGGCGGCGCACGCCGCCCTCGTCGAGCGCAGCAGCGCCCTGACGATCGAGGTGCAGCGGCTCGAGGAGGCGGCGCGCGAGCTCGAAGCGAGGTTCGTCAACCGCTCCGACGAACTCCAGCGCCATACGGCACACCGCGAACAGCTCCGCGGCGGCATCGCCGCCGCCGAGCGCCAGCTCGACGAAGACCTCCGGACCTTCGACGACCTCAAAGACCAGGTCCGCGCCGCCGACGACGCATCGCAGGAGCTGCGCGGACGCTTCGAGGCGCAGGACGCGCAGATCCGTGAGGCGCGGCGCGCGCTTGAAGCGGTCCGCGATCAGGCCTCGGGTCTCGAAGTGCAGCGCGCCACCGCGGAATCGGACTTGTCGCATCTGGCGACCGCCTGCCAGGACACCGTGCAGGCGACGCTCGACGAGGTGGCGTCCGAGGTCGAGCAGATGGAGAGGGAAGGGCTCGAAGCGCACGAGATGCCGGAAGGAAGCGAAGCCGGCGAAGGCGACGAAGGCGCCGCCGAAGGATCGGTCGAGCCGCCCGCAGATCTCGCCGCGAGCCCCGCCCAGGCCGCGCCGGCCCGGACGCTGACACCGGACGAGATGGTCGGCGACCTGCGCCAGAAGATCGAGCGCATGGGCGCGGTCAACATGATGGCGATCGACCAGTTCGACGATCTCGAGTCGCGCCACACCTTCCTGACCGCCCAGCGCAAGGACCTCGTCGACTCGATCGCCTCGACCAACGACGCGATCAGGAAGATCGACAAGACGACGCGCGAACGCTTCCAGGAGGCGTTCACGGTGATCAACCAGAATTTCGAGAGGACGTTCACGACGCTCTTCGGCGGCGGCAAGGCCGGCCTCGTCCTGCTCGACGACAGTGACGCGCTCGAGAGCGGCATCGACATCATCGCCTCGCCGCCTGGCAAGCGGCTGCAGAGTATCCAGCTGCTGTCGGGCGGCGAGAAGGCGCTGACCGCGATGGCGCTCATGTTCGCCATCTTCGAGTACCGGCCGAGCCCGTTCTGCCTGCTCGACGAAATCGACGCGCCGCTCGACGACGCCAACATCGGCCGCTTCGTCGAGATGCTGCAGGGCATGCAGCAACACACCCAGTTCATCCTCATCACCCACAATCGCAAGACGATGGAGATCGCAGATCGTCTTTACGGAGTGACGATGGAGGAGCCAGGCGTCTCGAAGTTGATCTCCGTACAAATGAATTAAGAAGGAGAGAAGAAGGGCGAAGGAGGGAAGGGGACGGTTCCTTCGGCTCCTTCGCTCCTTCGCCTCCTTCCCTCCTTCCCTTTTGTGAACGAAGACAGGGCGTCTCGTTACCATCGACTGCGACGGCGTGCGGCGCTGGCGTCGACGGTGGTGGGCGCGGCAGGGCTGGGGATCCTGGTGGCCACTCCCGCATCGCTGCGGCTCGCGGCGTGGGCGGGATCGGTGGCTGCTCCGCTCGTCTGGCCGGTTCGGCCTGTGCTGGCCATCATCCTCTACGTCGGCGTGCTTGCCCTTGCGTGGGAGCTCCTGTCGGGTCCGCTGGTCTTCTACCGCACGTTCCTGCTCGATCGAAAGTACGGCCTGTCGTCGGAACCGGCGTCGAGGTGGTTCGTCGATCATGCCAAGGCGCTCGCGCTCGGCCTGGCCCTGACGCTGGCGTCGGCCGTCGCCGTCTACGTCACGATGTGGCTGTCGCCGGCGATGTGGTGGGTGATCGCAACGGGGCTGTTCATCGCGCTGGCGGTACTCATCTCGGGAGTGGCGCCGGTCTGGCTACTGCCGATCTTCTATCGCTTCCAGCCGCTGACCCGCGAGGAGCTGCGCGAACGGCTGCTGGCGCTGTCGAGCCGCGCCGGCGTGGAGGTGATCGGCGCGTTCGAATGGGGGCTCGGCGAAAAGACCTCGCGCGCCAACGCGGCGCTGGTCGGCGCCGGGCGGACGCGCCGCATCATCGTTTCCGACACGCTGCTGAAAAATTATTCGGAGGACGAGATCGAGGTGATCCTGGCGCACGAGCTGGCGCATCACGTCCACTACGACATCTGGACGGCCTTGGCGCTCGAGGCCGTCCTCGTCGCGGCCGCGCTCCTCGGCGCGCATCTGGCTGGCACGCGCGCCGCCGTCGCGATCGGGGCTCGCGGTCTGTCGGATCCGGGCGCCCTGCCGCTGCTGATCCTCGCCGGCGGCGCCGTGTCGATCCTCCTGGCGCCGATCTCCAACGCCTGGTCGCGCTTCAACGAGTTCCGCGCCGACGGTTTCGCGCTGAAGCTGACTGGCCGTCCGGCGGCGTTCGTCAGCGCGATGAAGCGTCTCGGGGCGCAGAATCTCGCCGAGGAGCGCCCCGCCCGGCTGGTCTACTGGTTCTTCTACACGCACCCGACGATAGAGGAGCGGATTGCCGCCGCGCGTCAGGCGTAGCTTCCCCATCCGGCGGAATTCGCGACGGCCATGCTCACGCCTCGATGCACCGGCCTTGTGCTCCCCGGGCGGCCTTTCTGCCGTCGTCATTCGACGTGTTACGGTAGCGCGTTGGTCGAGGAGGTTTGAGTGGAACGATCCGCGGCCGTAGCCCTCTACGAAAAGGTCGTCGCGCAGCTGCCGGGCGTGGAGCGCAAGGGCGACACCATGCCGTACACGTCGCTGAATGGCCACATGTTCAGCGTGCTGCACAAGGACGGCAGCGTCGCCTTGCGTCTACCGGAGGCAGCAGGTGAGGCATTCCTCAAGAAATACAAGACGACCCACCCATCGCAGTACGGCCTCGTCCAGCGTGAGTACGTGGTGGTGCCCGATGCGCTGCTGGCGAAGACGGCCGAGCTGCGACGCTTCTTCGAGATCAGCCGCGCTTACGTCGAGTCCCTGAAGCCGAAGGCGACCACGAAGAAGAAGCGCGCGAGCGTGGGGGCGCGGAGAAGGAATCCGAAGTAGCAGCGGGAATCACTTCACTTCGCTGGCGCTCGCCTTGAACTGCCGCGGATTGCTGTACCAGGCGGTGGCGTCGATCGTCTCCACGCTCACGCCCTGCGGGTTCCGGACGCTGTAGCGTTCTTCCATCGTGACTGGCATCATCAGACCGGTCTTGTCATCCCGCCTGTAGCGCACACGAATCGTGGCCGAGACGGTTGCCGCGCCGGAGCGCGAGACGACGCGGAGCAACGTCCGCGTCACCTGGCCGGTCGCTGGATCGATCCAGAAGTCCCCCGTCGCCGGCTGGTCGCCGGCTGTGCCGATCAGCGCCGGGGTGCGAACCTCGGTGAACGTGACGTGTCGGCCATCGCCCGTATTTTCTGCGATCGCGAATTGCGATCGCGCCTGGTTCGCCCAGCGGAGGTAGAGGAGGGGCACCATCGGGTGATTGAGCGTGCGCGTCACGGTCGTGGCGCCATTGAGGTTGTAGCGCGCTCCTTCCTCGGTGATCCGCCTGCCGATGCCCCGCGGATCGCTCTCAGCGCCGGAGAACAGATGGAGGAGCCGGTCCTGGCGATCGACGACCGGCTTGCCGTCGACGGCCAGGACGTCGCGGAACTCCACCCAGCCCTCGGCGGCATCGGGCAGGATGAGCAGTTCCGATTTGAGCTCACGCATCGTAAGCATCCGCCCGGAGACCTGCTGGTCGTACTTCTCGTCGAGAAGCAACCCGCCGCTCGGGCTGCCGTACTGTTCGACCTGGACGGCCGCCTGTGCGAGCAACGCGTCGAGCGCTGCAGATCGGCGTTCTGATCGCGACACGACAGGAGTGGCGTTCTTCGCCTCTTCGTGTGGTGCGGCGTTGTGTGGTTGTACCTCGGTCGACGTGTCTGCTGGCCTGGCGCTATTCGCCACGTCGATATACCCGACGATCGTTCCAACCTGGTTGCCGATCTGCACGGCGGCGCGCACCTCGTAGTGTCCCGGCTTCGGATTCAGGTGCATCTTCCACTCGGCCTCGTCACCCTCTCGCGCCGGCAGTTCCACCTTCGCGCGCTCTGTTCCGACCTCCTTGGAGAACTGGTCGAAGACAGAGACCAGGACGTCGGCACGCGCCGACGCCGCCAGCGGGGTCGCCAACGTGACGTCGACGCTCGAGTTCTTCGTTGTGCCAGGCGCCAGCGTCATCCGCAACGGCAGATCGGCCAGTGGTAACACCTCGGCTACCGCCCGCTCGAGCGGATCGGTCGGCGCCTTCCTTGGCCTCTCCGGGATGGCGTCGAGGTATGCAAGCCGGCTGAGTACGGACACTCCGGGACGCGTTACCTCGAACCGCACGGAGTGCGCCCGGCCGTTGCCGCGCGCCGCTCCGCGCTCGACCGCCAGCACGTAGTAGACACGGCTCTCCTCGAAGATCTCCGGGATCAGCCGCTCCGGTTGGTTCACGCCCACGACAGAGTGGCCGCCGGTGTACTCGGACAGCGTCTTGAGATTCCCTTCGCGAATCAGCCGCTCGGATGACGGCGGCCTCGAGTCACTGGGGAAGGCGTCGGCGCCGACCGCACCGGTGTCGAGCCCGCGCGGATCGATCGCATGGACGACGACGCTGCCGCGATCGATGGCCTGGAAGAGCTTCTCCCGCTCTTCGCGATACAGCCCCTCGCAGCCGCCGTGTGCTGCCGGCGAGTTCTCTGCCAGCGGCAGATCGTGGCCGATGAACAGGATCATCTTCTGGAAGTACTGCAATGGCGCGATCGCGTCGGCGATCCCGGCGAGTGTCTGAATGCCGCACAGGCCGCAGTAGCACACGGTCGACGGTCCACCGGACCCGCCTCGCATCAGCCCCTTGGGCGTCATCTGGACGTCGGTCGACCTGCCCATCTGCGCGGAGGCGACCGCAACACGCAGCCGATCGCGGTTCGCCGTCAGGCCCTGCAGCCGGTTCCCCGTGACCCCCGAGTCGAACACCACCGCGGCAAGGTCGTTCGGCCCGAGGGCATCGATGGCGGCGTTCGCAATCAGTCGCGCGGTGACCATGGGCTGCTCGTTGGGAATCGTCCAGTCCATCACGATGACGACCACCCGTCCGGGCCCGTTGCGATGATTCGTGACGGTCTCGACGTGTAGGTCGGCAGTGTGGGTCGCGGGCGCCGCTGCTGGTACTGCAGCTGCCGATGGAATGGTCACGGCCTCGAAGCCGGCGACCCGTAACGCCTTGCCGTCCTCGACGACGCGAAAGTCGTCGGCGGTCAGGCCGGCGATCGGGTGCCGATCCTTGTCGAGCACCACAACGTTGAAGCGGACGACGTCGACGCCGCCCTTGAACTGCGGCACCTGCAGCAGGAGCGCGAGCAGCGCCGCCGACAGCAGCCTGTGCGTCATCGTCGGGACGCCGCCAGTCTACACCTGCCAGCCGCGCGCGCGGCTGACGTAGAATCCAGCCGCTATGCGTCGAATGCTGACGGTGACGGCGGTCGCGGTGCTGTGCGTGTCGGTGATGAAGGCGCAGCAGCCGCGCACCGCGCACATCACCTCCCCGAAGGAAGCCTTCGGGTTCGACATCGGCGACGACTACGAGCTGGCCAACTACAAACAGATCGAGGCCTACTGGAAGACGCTCGCCAGAGAGTCGAGCCGAATGGTCCTCCACGACATGGGGAAGACCGCCGAAGGGCGGACCCAGTGGATGGCGATCGTCACGTCACCCGCGAACCACGCGAAGCTCACCCACTATCAGGACATCTCGCGCCGGCTCGGCTTTGCCGAAGGGCTGACCGACGATCAGGCCCACGCCCTCGCCAAGGAAGGGAAGACGGTCGTCTGGATCGACGGCGGCTTGCACGCGACCGAGACGCTTGGCGCGCAGCAGCTCGTCGAGATCGTCTACGAGATGGTCAGCCGGAACGATGAAGAGACGCAGCGCTTCCTCAACGACTGCATCATTTTGTTTGTCCACGCCAATCCCGACGGCAACGATCTCGTCGCCGACTGGTACATGCGGAACGCGGATCCGCTGAAGCGATCGCTCAACAACCTGCCGCGCCTCTACCAGAAGTACATCGGGCACGACAACAACCGCGACTTCTTCGCCTCGACGCAGGCCGAGACGAAGAACATCAGCCGCGCGCTCTATCACGACTGGATGCCGCAGATTCTCTACAACCACCATCAGGCGGGGCCGGCCGGCACGATCGCGTGGTCGTCGCCGCAGCGCGATCCCTACAACTACAACCTCGATCCGCTGCTGATTCTCGGCCTGCAGGCGCTCGGCACACATCTCGCCGAGCGCGCGGCAGCGGAAGGGAAGCCGGGCGTGACGCTGGCCTCGGGCGGCGCCTACGACGGCTGGTGGAACGGCGGCATCCGCAATACCGGCAACTTCCACAACATCATCGCCATCCTGACCGAGACGATCGGCAGCCCGACGCCGATGCGGGTGCCGCTGACGCCGCAGCGGCTGCTCCCCAACCGCGACCTGCCGTATCCGATCGAACCGCAGGAATGGCACTTCAAGCAGTCGATCGACTACTCGATGACCTTCGATCGCGCCATCCTCGACTACGCCTCCCGCAACCGCGAGAACCTGCTGTTCAACATTTACCGGATGGGGCAGCGTGCAATCGATCGCGGCAGTCACGACTATTGGACGCCATCGCCCTCGCGCATCAACGCGATGCCGGAGACGGGTGGCCGCGGCGGCCCTTCGGGGGCCTCAGGACAGGCACCCGCAGCCGAGCAGGCGGCGATGGCTGCGCTGCACAAACCGGAACTGCGCGACCCGCGTGCCTTCATCATTTCGTCGGACCAGGCCGACTTCCCGACCGCGGTGAAGTTCATCAACGCCCTCCGTGACGTGAACGTCACTGTCCATCGCGCCACCGCCCCGTTCTCCGTGCACGGCAAGTCCTACCCGGCCGGGTCGTTCGTCGTGTTCACCAACCAGGCCTTCCGCCCGCACGTGCTGGACATGTTCGAGCCGCAGGATCATCCCAACGTCATCGCGTATCCCGGTGCGCCGCCGACGCGGCCGTACGACAACGCCGGCTGGACGCTCGCGTTCCAGATGGGCGTGCAGTTCGATCGCGTGCTCGAGGGCGTTACCGGGCCGTTCGAGAAGGTGACAGAGGTGAACGTGAAGCCGCCGGCGACAGTCATCCCCGCGCGGTCGCACGTCTTCATCGATCGCCGCGCGAATGATGCGTTTACTGCCGTGAATCGAGTCCTTGCCAAGGGCGGGCAGGCGGGAGCGAACAACCTCGGGTTCGTGCTCATGGCGGATGACGCGACGCTTCGATCCGTCGCCCCGCTCGGCGTCACCGTGCGACCCGAGATGGACTACGGCTATGAGCCGATCCACGCTCCGCGCATCGCGCTCTGGGATCAGTACGGCGGCTCCGCAGAATCCGGCTGGACGCGTTGGATTCTCGAGCAGTTCGAGTTCCCCTTCGCGCGCGTCTACGCACCAGAGCTCGATGGCGGCAATCTGAACGCGAAGTACGACGTACTGATTCTGCCGCAGGGCGCGGTGCCCGCGGCGGGCGGCGGTGGCCGGGGAGGACGGGGTGGCGGCGGCGGAGCCGTCGACGCCATTGACATTCCCGCCGAGTACCGATCGCAGCTCGGTCGCATCACCGCGGAGACGACCGTCCCGCAGATCAAGGCGTTCCTCGACGGTGGCGGGACCGTGATCGCGATCGGCACGTCGGCGATGAATCTCGCGCAGCAGTTGAAGTTGCCGATCGAGAATCATCTCGTCGAGAACGGCGCGCCGATTCCGCCGGCGAAGTACTTCGTTCCCGGTTCGGTGCTCACGGCGAAGGTCGACACGGCGTATCCGCTGGCCTCCGGCATGCGCGAGCGGACGGATTTCTTTTTCGACAACAACCCGGTGTTCACGCTGGGTCCCGGCGCTGAGGCGGCGGGGCTGAAGGCGTTCGCGTGGTTCGATTCGCCCACGCCGTTGCACAGTGGCTGGGCGTGGGGGCAGCAGTATCTGAACGGTGGCGTGCTGGCCATCGACGCGCCGATCGGCAAGGGGCATCTCGTCCTCTACGGACCGGAAATCCTGCAGCGCGCGCAGCCGCACGGCACCTTCAAGCTGCTGTTCAACGCGATGTACCGATCGGCGGCCGCGGATCGTCAGTAACGGCGGGCCCGCTGCCGTGATCGCATACGATTCGTCGCAGGCCGTGCCGCCTCCGGTCGTGACCATCGCATCAGGTAAGATCCCCCACATGTTCAGGCAGATTGCCGCAGCGACGATGGTCGCGCTGGGTGTGGTCACACTTTCCGCGCAGTCGCGCGCGACCGGATCGGTGCCAACGCCGGCGTCCGTCTTCGGCTTCGAGCCCGGCGCCGACTACAAGCTGGCGACCTACGAGCAGTCGGTCGCTTTTTTCAAGAAGCTCGCGGAATCCAGCAAGTTCGTGAAGCTGATGGAGGCGGGAAAGACGTCGCAGGGCCGCACCATGTACTTCGCGCTGATCTCGACGCCGGAGAACCTGGCGAAGATCGATCGCTATCGCGAGATCTGGCAGCGGCTCGCGCATCCGCAGGGGCTGACCGACGCCGAGGCGCAGCGGCTCGCGCAGGAGGGGAAGGCGCTGGTCCACGTCGACGGCGGCCTGCACGCGACCGAAGTCGCCGGCCCGCAGCACACGCCGTTGCTCGCCTACGATCTCGTCAGCAGGGCCAACGAGCCCGCCACGCACGCGATGCTCGAGAACGTCATCGTCATGCTGTGGCCGACGATCAATCCCGACGGCCAGCAGATGGTCGCCGAGTGGTACATGAAGAACGTCGGCACGCCGTACGAGCTGTCCGGCCTGCCGCAGCTCTACCAGGAGTACGTCGGCCACGACAACAACCGCGACGCCTACATGCTCAACATGATCGAGTCGCGGGTGATCGAGCACACCTGGCGCCAGTGGGAGCCGCAGATCGTCTACGTGCACCACCAGTCGGGTCCGTTCCCGACGCGGATCTGGCTGCCGCCGTTCTCTGAACCGGTCGGCGTCGACGCGCCGCCGGTCATCGCGCGCGAAGTGAACATGATCGGCATGGGGATCGCCAAGGCGCTCGATGAGCATGGGAAGCCCGGCGCGACCCACATGGGCACGGCCTTCGACGCCTGGTATCCGGGCTACATCGACTACGCGCCGATCTTCAAGAACATCGCCGCCTACTGGACCGAGACGGCCCTCTATCAGTACGCGACGCCGCACGAATACACCATCAACGATTTCCCGGCGAACTTCCGCGATCTGCGTCCTCAGAGTCTGTATTCGAGTCCCTGGACGCCCGGCTGGTGGCATCTGCGCGACGCCGTCGACTACATGGAGATCGGCTCACTCGCAACGATCGAGTACGCGTCGAAGTACAAGGACTCGCTGCTGATGAACCGCTATCGCGCCGGACGCGATCAAATCGCCGCCGGCGCGACCAAAGCGCCCTACGCCTACATCTTCCCGCAGGAGCAGCGCGACCCGGTTGCGGCAGTCGAGCTGCTGCGCCGACTGGCGTTCGGCGGCGTGCGCGTGTCGCAGTTGACCGGCGCCGTCACCATCGACGGTGCCTCCTATCCCGCCGGCACCTGGATCGTCCCGACCGATCAGGAATTCGCCGCGCTCGCGCGCGAAGTGCTCGACGTGCAGCGCTATCCCGACCTGCGGCAGTATCCCGGCGGTCCGCCCGAGCGCCCGTACGACGCCGCCGGCTGGACGCTCCCAATGCAGATGGGCGTCGACGTCGAGGCGGCGGCGGCTCCGCTCGGCGCCGACGTCCGCGCGAAGATGAAGCAGTTGGGCCCGTCCCCAGACGTCAAGGTCAAGCCGACGGTGTATCCGGAGACGCCGCAGGACGCGGCGGTCTTCGACAGCGTCCCCGGTCCCGGCTTCGACAGCGAGCCGTCGGCGGCCGCGATCGTGCCGCCCCCAGGCACGCTGACCGGCAGCGGTGCGGCTCTCTCGCTCGATCCCGCGCAGAACAATACCTACCGGGCGATCAACCGCGCCTGGAGAGAGGGAGGTGCGGTTCAATTCGGCGGCGGCCGCTATATCGTCACCGGTCTCAGCGATGCGCAGCAGACCGATCTCGTCAAATCGCTCGCGCTCGTGGCCGAGCGAACGGCCGCATCCGGGGCGGCCGTGAAGAAGCCGCGCGTCGGCCTGTTCCGTCCGTGGAGCGGCAGCATGGACGAAGGCTGGACGCGCTGGGTGATGGAGCAGTACGGCTTCGAGTACGTGACGCTGCGTCCCGCCGACTTCAAGTCGCCGCTGACGGGCAAGGTCGACGTCGTGATCCTCGCCGACGACGCGCGGCTGCCGATTGAGGGGGCTGGCGGCGGACGCGGCGGCGGGCGCGGCGGTGGCGGCGGAGCGGTCCGTCCCGAGTATGCCGATCGCCTCTCGCCGGCTGATCTCTCCTCGTTCGAGCAGTTCGTGCGCGGTGGCGGCACGCTCGTCTGCCTCAACAACGCGTCCACCTTCGCCGTTCAGCAATTCAAGCTGCCTGTCAGGAACGTGGTGCAGGGCCTGAACACGAACGACTTCTTCCTGCACGGCACGATCGTCGGCGTCTCGGTCGACACCGCGCAGCAGGTGATGGCTGGAATGCCGGCGAAGGCCGCCGTCTTCGCCGACAGCAGTCCCGTGTTCGAGACGCTCGACGGATTCAGGGGAAACGTCCTGGCCAAGTATCAGGACAGCGGCTCGCCGCTGCTGTCCGGCTATCTGATCGGGGAGAAATACATGAATGGGAAGGCGGCGGCACTGGATGTGCAGGTCGACACTGGTCATGTCGTACTGATAGGCTTCCGGCCCGAGTGGCGCGGACAGCCGTTCGGCACCTTCAAGGTCATTTTCAACGCCATTCTGAGCGCCGCGCACTAGGCCGCCATTTCACGATCGCACTCGTCGCCACTGCCGTGCTTCTGCTGGCGCGATCGTCGCCTGCCTACTCCGTCCTCGCGCACGAATCGAACATCGACGCTTTGTGGGCGTCGCACATCCGGCCGCTGCTGCTCGCGCGCTACCCGGGCACGTCGTCCGATGCGCTGCGTGAGGCCCGCGCCTATGCCTACGGCGGGTCCGTCATCCAGGACCTCGGTTACTACCCGTTTGGCAGCCATTTCTTTACGAACCTGCTGCACTACGAGAAGACCGGCGACTTCGTCGAGGCGCTCCTTCACGACGCGTCCGACGTAAATGACTACGCCTTCGCCATCGGCGCACTCTGCCACTACGCCTCCGACAACGTCGGCCACGCGATTGCGGTCAACCGCGCCGTGCCGCTGATCTATCCCAAGCTGCGGCGCAAGTTCGGCGACGTCGTGCCGTACGACGAGGCGAAGAAGGAACACGTGCTCGTCGAATTCGCGTTCGACGTCGTCCTCGCGGCCAACGGCGGCTATCAGTTGCAGGCGTATCACGACTTCATCGGCTTCAAGGTGGCGACGCCTCTCGTGGAGCAGGCCTTTCGCGAGAGCTACGGCGTCGAGATGAAGGATCAGTTTCTGAGCGAGGACCTCGCGGTCGGTACGTTCCGCCACGCGGTCGGCACGACGATTCCGAACGTGACCAAGGTGGCGTGGGAGAAAAAGCAGGATCAGATTCAGCAGACGACACCCGGCGTCCTGCGGGAGAAGTTCGTCCTGGCGCTGCCGCGCACCGCCTACGAACAGGAATACGGCACCGACTACCGCACGCCGCACGGCTTGGCGCGCGTGATCGGCTGGTTGTATGTGATCGTTCCGAAAGTCGGGCCGCTGCGGCCGCTCGCCTTCAAGGTGCCGACGCCTGAGGCCGAGCGGCTATTCCTCGACAGCCTGACCCGCAGCCGCCAACGATTCGGCGTCGCGCTCGACGAGCTGCGCGCCGGCCATTTGACGCTCGCCAACCTGAATCTCGATACCGGCAGACCAGCGGTCGTCGGCGAATATCCGCTGGCCGACCAGACGCGCGCCGAACTGCAGCGACGCCTGCAGCGACGGTGACCGCCGCGGTCAGGCGCGCACGAAATCGATGTACCCGCGCGCCGGGTCGGTGCTGACCAGACGCACGCGCGTCCGATCGCCGACGTCGAGTCCTTCGGCCCCGCGATCGAGCCGTCCTTCGACCGGCATCCCGGCCAGGCGGACCCACGTCCCCTTGGGTCCGGCGCCGGTGACGATCGAATCGAACTCCTGGCCGATGCGATCGCCGAGCCAGAGCGCGGCGGCGGCTTTCTTGGTCAGCCGCTCCACCTTGTTGGCTGCGTCTTCCTGATCGGTGCAGTGCGTGGCGAGGGCTGTCAGTTGCGCGAGTGTATACGGCGTCGGCGTCCCGGCGAGGGTCGCCTTGATGAGGCGCTGCGTCAGCACGTCGGGATAGCGGCGGTTGGGCGCCGTCGAATGCGAATAGCCGTGCGCCGCCAGCGCGAAGTGCAGGCTGTCCTGGTTAGGCATTGCGGCAACGTATTCACCGCGGCCGAGCAGCTTGATGATCGCGAGGGAGAGATCGGCGAAAGCGTCGGGCGCCTTCTGACGCTCAGCCTTCAGGAACTGCTGCAGGGCGACGGCATCCGGGGCCGCCGGCAGCGTCGTGCCGTGCTGCTTGGCGAGATCGACGATGCGCGGCCATCGCTCCGGCTCGCGGACGACCCGGCGGATCGACGCCAGCCCGTGCGCGCTCAGGAATCGCGCCACCGCTCCGTTCGACGCGACCATGAAGTTCTCGATCAGCAGCTTGGCGCGATTCGGCGTCTCGGTGGCCAGCTCGCGCACCCCGTTGTCGTCGACGATCGGCTTCAGCTCGGTGCGGTCGAAGTCCAGCGCGCCGCATTCGTCGCGCTCGCGCTGCAGCCGCTGCGCGACGCCGTCCTGGAGGCGGAGCTGCGCGTCGAGTCCGGACATGTTCGACAGTGCCTTCGGCGCCGGGCCGGTGTTGTCGAGCCACGCGGCGACGGCCGAGTAGGCGAGTTGCGCCTGGTTGCGCACCAGGGCGCGATAGACCTCGGCGCCGCTCACCGTCCCCTCGGCGGTCACCGTCATGTCGATGACGATCGCGTGGCGGTCCTGCGCCTCGTTGAGCGATGTCCGGTCGGTCGACAATGTCGTCGGCAGCATCGGAAAAATCACCGCCGGCGTGTAGACCGAGGTCGTGTTGCGCTGCGCATGCTGGTCGACGGGCGAATCCTTGGTGACCACGGCGTCGACGTCGGCGATGCCGACGAGGACGCGCGTGCGGCCGCCGTCGGTGAGACAGACTTCGATCTGATCGAGATCGCGCGAGTCGTCATTGTCGATCGACGACCACGGCAGTCCGCGCAGATCCTTCACCGGTGCGCCCTCTTCGTGAACCGCGCCGTTGGCCGCCTGCGCGAGCGCGGCGGGCGAGAAATCCGGTTCGAAGCCGTTGGCGAGCATCGCGCCGCGCGCGATCGTTTCGAGCTGATGCTTTTGCGATCCGTTCACGTCGAATCTCCTAGCGCGGGGCGTTGACTGGAAGTGGCAGCCGTTCGCGCAGCTCGCGAAGCCACTGGAGCGCGACGAGCGCGGTATCGGCCCCGGCCCGGCGCTCGACGAGGATCCGTCCCGACGGCGCGACTTCGATCGCGGCCTCGTCCGGGCGATCGAGTATGACCTCGGCCGCTGCTGCGCGCGCAGACGAATCCTGGGAAAACGCCGACCGCAGCAGTCGCCGTCCGCTAGTGTAGTAGACCGAATGTCCGTCGGCGCTCCAGCGCGGATGGGTGCCGCCGTCCCGCGAGATCGGCGTGCTGCGCCCGTCGGCAGTCGAGCGCACCATGACTTCGCGGCGCCCCGACGCGGTTGATTCGAGCGCGAGCCACCGCCCGTCCGGCGAGAACACGGCCGCTGCCTCGTCGAACGGCCCGTCGGTCAGGATCCGCGTGTCGCCGGCGCCGCCGCGTGCAATGCCGACCCGCGTGTGGCCGCCGGTGTAGACCGTCAGCGCGACGCGGCCGTCGGCGGCAACCGACGTCGGGAACGCCGGCGACGGCGCGCCGGCAAGCGGGGAAGGCGCGTCGCTGGCGTCGGAGGCCACGCGGCTGAAGACATGAAACGCTGCCGGGCTGCGCGCCGAGAACAGAAGACGCTGGCCGTCGGTCGTCCACACCGGCGCGGCATGACCGCCGCCGAAGGTCAGCCGCGTCAGGCCGTTCGACTCGAGATCCGCGATCCAGATGTCGCCATTCAAGTCGACGCCCGCGGCGCGGCGCGAGTCGGGCGCGATCGCGATCGAGGTCAGCCGATCGAGCGCCGGGGCGGCGCCGCCATCCGCCCACGTCCGCTGGCCGCGTTCGGCCGGGCGGACCACGGCCAGTGCGTCGCCGCCGGCGGCAAAATCCGCCGGCCCGTCGCCGGCGGGGGCGGCGACGGCGTCCGTCGCGCCGGTGAGCAGCAGCCTCGGCTCGTCGAACGTTGCCGCCTGTACTCCGTCACCCGTGGCCAGCAGGAGATAACTGCGTCCCACTGGCGCGGCGCGGCGAACGCCGCCGCGCAGCGGATGACGGGTGCCGAGGCCTGTTCCGAGCGCCGCCAGCGATCCGTCGACGGACCCGTTCGGATCGGTCGCCACCGTGAAGATCAGACCCGCGTCGGCGACCCAGGCCGGGAACCGGTGGCGCAGTTCGCCGCGTTCCGCGTCGGGCTCGGTCAGCGGTTGCGGCGTATCGCCGCGATCGTCGACGACGGAGATGCCGCCGGCGGCCGAGGGGGCGAACGCGATGCGGCCGTCCGCGCCCCAGGCGGCGCCCGCCGGGTCCGGCGCCGGCGCGATCGTCGCGGGCGCGCCGCCGGACGCCGCGATCCTCTTGAGCGAGCCGTCGGCGAAGAAGGCGATCCAGCGTCCGTCTGGCGAGAACACGGGTGAGTGTCCGTCTTCGGTGCCCGACAGTGCGTGCGCGTCCGGATGATCGAGGGTGCGCAGGTAGAGCGCGCAGCGGCCGCTCGTGTTGTCGCAGGCCGACCAGGCGATCGCCCGTCCGTCTGGGGCGATCGCGATCGGCTGAGGCTGGCGGTCGAAGGTGGTCCCTGGCGAGGTCCGCAGCTCGAGGCGGGCCACCGCCGGCGGGTCGGGTGGGCGCTGCGACGCATCGTGCCAGACGGCCGCGACCGCTAGGCCGGCGCAGAGGGCGGCCACGCTCCACGGAATGAGCTGCCAGTCTACGGCTGCCGGCTGGGCGGAAGTCGGGCGAAGGTGGTCTGACCCCGGTCTGACCCCGGTTTGACCCCGGTCTGACCCCGGGGTGGGGGTCGGCAGGAAACGGTAGCCGCGGCGATGGACGGTTTGGACGTAGCGGGGCGACTGGGGATCGTCGCCAAGCGCCTGGCGCAGGAAGCTCACGGCTTCGGCCAGCGAGGTGTCGGTGACGAACGCATCCTTCCAGACCCGATCGAGCAGATCCTGCCGCGCCACGACCTGGCCGGCGCGGTCGAGCAGGGCCTCCAGCACGCCGAGCACCCGCGGCGGCAGGGCGATTTCCGTGTCGTCCCGCCACAGCAGGCGGCTCTCGGGGTCGAACGCGAACGGTCCGAAGCGGATCCGCATGGCTTAAGAAAACCTTAAGACATTCTTCCACCCGTTTGAAGGCCCATTCAGGACTTCCGGGGGGCAAATCGGCAAGGGTGGCTGACATGTCCATCTTTGCCACTAAGTCGATCGAGGCGATCACCCGCGAGCAGACCGAACACGGGAGCGCGGGACTGAAGCGGGTGCTCGGGCCTGGTCAGCTTGTAATGCTCGGCGTCGGCGCCATCATCGGGACCGGCATCTTCGTCCTTACCGGCCAGGCAGCGGCCGCCAACGCCGGGCCCGCCATCGTGCTCTCGATGCTCCTCGCCGGCGGCACGAGCGTGCTCGCCGCCCTCTGCTATTCCGAGTTCGCCGCCAGCGTGCCGGTCGCGGGCTCCGCCTATACCTACGCCTACGCCACGCTCGGCGAATTCATCGCCTGGGTGATCGGCTGGGACCTCATCCTCGAATACGCGCTCGGCTCGGCGACGGTAGCGGTGGGCTGGTCGGGCAATCTCGTGACCCTGCTGCACCAGTTCGGACTGCAGTTCCCCGCGAAGTGGAGCGCGGCGCCCGGCACTCTCGTGCAGCTCGCCGGGGCCGGCATGGCGCCGGCGGTAGCGGTGTTCAACGTGCCAGCGGTCATCATCACCGTTCTGGTCACGATGCTGCTGATCGTCGGGGTCTCGGAATCGGCCACCGTCAACGCGGTCATCGTCGTGATCAAGGTCGCCATCGTCCTGGTGGTCATCGCCGCCGGCGCGATGTTCATCCAGACGGCGTACTGGCATCCCTTTATCCCTCAGAACACCGGAACGTTCGGCGAGTACGGCTGGAGCGGCGTGCTGCGGGGCGCGGGTGTGATCTTCTTCGCCTACATCGGCTTCGACGCCGTCTCGACCTCGGCGCAGGAGGCTCGCGACCCGCAACGCGACATGCCGCGCGGGATTCTCGGCTCGCTGGCGATCTGCACGGTCCTGTTCGTCCTAGTATCTGGAGTGATGGTCGGGCTGGTCCCGTACCAGCGCATGCTGAACGAACCAGCGCCGCTCGTCGTCGCCGTTGCAGCCGCGGCGGCGCGCGCGCAGGGCACGGCGTGGGGTCCGTTCATGAATACGCTGACGGTACTGCTGACTATCGGCGCGGTGGCGGCGCTGAGCTCGGTGATGGTGGTGATGATGCTCGCGCAGCCCCGCATTTTCCTCGCGATGTCGCGCGACGGCCTGCTGCCCGCGTGGGCCGGCCGCGTCCACCCCCGCTTCAACACGCCGCACGTCTCGACGATCGTCACCGGTGTGGTGGTGGCGATCGCCGCTGGCGTGACCCCCATCGCCACCCTCGGCATGCTGGTCAATATCGGCACGCTGATGGCGTTCGTCATCGTATCGATCGGGATCATCGTGCTGCGCCGCCGGAGGCCCGATTTGCCGCGGCCGTTCCGGATGCCCTGGGTACCCCTGCTTCCGGCGCTCTCGGCACTCGTGGCGCTGGTGCTGATGCTGGGGCTGCCGCGCGCCACCTGGGAGCGTCTCTTCATCTGGATGGGCATCGGGATCGTCGTGTATTTCTCCTATGGCCATCGAAAGAGCCGCCTGCGCACGGCCGTGTCACCGACGCGAGCATGAGGAAATCAGATGGAGCCTATCGATAAATTCTGCTTTTGGTGATCGAACACGCGGCGTTAACCTGCGACCATGAGCAAGAATACGAACCGCTTCCTGGCCGTGAACCTCACCGAGGCCGAGTGGCAGGCGCTGCGCGCCGTCACGCCGGACCCGGTCGAATGGATCAAGTCGCAGATCCACCGGCTCCTCGACGAATCGGGTATGAGACCGGTTCACGAGGAAACCGAACACCCGTACGCAGTCGGCTTCGCCGACTAGGCTGCTGATCGCGACATGCGCGTGACGCTCCAGACCATCGCTCGAAAGCGGGCCAAGCGGGCCGGCCGGCTGGTGGTGTGGAGTTGCTCCTGATCTGAGACGCGCCAGTCCCGATCCTGCTCCGGACCGCCGGTTACCGACCGGCGGTCTTTTTTTTTGCCCGTCCCGCGGCGGAGAAGTAGAGTGCTGGAGATCCTATGCGCACGGTAGTCATGAAGTTTGGCGGCTCGTCCGTGGCGGATGCCATGGCGATGCGTCGAGTGATTCATCTCGTCGCGGCTGAACGGGATCGCGGCTCGGTCCCCGTGGTGGTCGTGTCGGCGCTCGGCGGAGTCACCGATCGGCTGCTCGGCCTCGCCGAACTGGCGCGCAAGGGACAGACCGCGGAGGTCCAGGCCGGCCTCACCGACCTCCTGCAGCGCCATCTGGCCGAGGCGTCGAGCCTGGGCGCCAGCGCCCACGATCCGGGACTCGCGCCGGCCCTGGACGGGGAATTTGCGCACCTGCGTTCGCTTCTGCAGGCGATCGACGGCACCCCGGCGGTCGAGCCCAGGACGCTCGACGCGATTGCCGCGTCGGGTGAACTGCTCAGCAGCCGTATCGTCGCGGCAGGGATGGCGGCGGCTGGCCTCCCGGCCAGATGGATCGACGCCCGGGACGTCGTGCTGACCGACGACCGGCATACGTCGGCGGCGCCGCGGAATGACGAGATCCGGGCTGCTGCAGAGACCGCGCTGTCGCCGTTGATCGAGGCCGGCGGCGTGGCGGTGCTGGCCGGCTTTGTCGGCCGCGCGCCTGACGGCTCGACGACCACGCTCGGGCGCGGCGGATCGGACTACTCGGCGGCGCTCATCGGCGCCGCTATCGACGCCGCCGAAATCCAGATCTGGACCGACGTCGACGGCATGCTGACCGCCGACCCGCGCGTGGTGAACGACGCCGAGGTCGTGCCGCGCTTGTCGTTCGCGGAAGCGGCCGAGCTGGCCTATTTCGGCGCCAAAGTGCTGCACCCCAGCACGATTTTCCCGGCGGTCGCGCGCAACATTCCGGTGCGCATCCTCAACAGCCACCGGCCGGAAGCGAAGGGGACGCTGATTACCGCCGACGCGCCGTCGATCGATCGCCCGTTTGCCGCGCTCGCCTGCAAACGCGGGATCACCATCCTCGACATCACGTCGACGCGGATGCTGATGGCGCATGGATTCCTGCGGCAAGTCTTCGAAGTCTTCGACCGGTTTGCCACCGCCGTCGACGTCGTCACCACGTCGGAGGTCAGTGTCTCGGTGACGATCGACGACAACCGGCGCGGGCCGGACATCGTGGCGGCGCTGCTCGAGTTCGCCGACGTCACGGTCGAAGAGCAGATGGCGCTTCTGGCGGTCGTCGGCGACCGCCTGACCATGCACTCAGCGCTCGCCGCGCGGGTCATTGGTGCGTTGACCGCGTTCCCGCTGCGGATGATCTCGCAGGCGGCGTCGCGCCGCAACGTGACGATCGTGCTGCCCGAGGCCTCACTCGCCGCCGCGATGACGCATCTGCACCGCGAACTGTTCCCCGCCGCGGAACCGGCGATGGGGAGGCGGGCCGGCCGATGAGCGGGACCCCGCTGCTGCTGGTCGGACACGGGCGCATGGGGCGTCTGGTCGCCTCGCTCGCGCCGGAATTCGGCTTTGCGGTGGCCGGCGTCATCGACGAGCATTCCGACGCCGGTGCCGAGTGGCCGGCGGCCGAGGTCGCGATCGATTTTTCGATCGCCGACGCGGTGCCGGGCACCGTCGAGCGTCTGGCGCGCCGCGGCACTCCGGTGGTCATCGGGACGACCGGGTGGCAGGCGCGGGAGTCACAGGTGCGCGAGCGCGCCGCCGGGATCGGCGTCGTGGCGGCGCCGAACTTCGCCATCGGCGTCAACCTGTTCCTCGCGGTGTCGGCGCGGCTGGCCCGTCTCATGGCGGCGCAGCCGTCGTTCGGCGGCTGGATTCACGAACTGCATCACGCGGCGAAGCAGGATGCGCCGTCGGGCACCGCGCTGGCGCTGGAGCGGTCGCTGCGCGACGGCGGCCTGGTCGCTCCGGTGCCGATTGCCTCCACCCGCGCGGGCTCGATTCCCGGCACCCACACCCTCGGGTTCGACTCGGCATCCGAGACGATCACGTTTACCCACCAGGCGCGCGATCGCGCAGCGTTCGCGCGCGGTTCGCTGCTGGCGGCGCGGTGGGTGATCGGCAGGCGCGGCTGGTACACAATGTCGGACGTGTTGAATCTGGAGGAACCATGAGACGGCCATTTACCGGCTGCGGAACCGCGCTCGTCACGCCATTCCGGCGCGACGGCGCGCTCGACGAAGCGGCCGTGTCGCGCCTGGCGCGGCGTCAGATCGATGCCGGCATTCACTTCCTCGTGCCGTGCGGTACGACCGGTGAAGTGCCCACCTTGACGGAACACGAGCAGCTACGCGTCGTCGAGCTCGTCGTCGCCGAGGCCAAGGGAAAGGTGCCGGTGCTTGCCGGCGCCGGCGGCTACAATACCCGGGAAGTCATCGAGGCCGGCCGGCGGATGAAGGCGGCCGGCGCCGACGGGCTGCTCTCGGTCACCCCCTACTACAACAAGCCGAGCCCCGAAGGCCTCTATCAGCACTACCAGGCGATTGGCGACGGCGTCGGCCTGCCGATCGTCGTCTACAACGTGCCGGGCCGCACCGGTCTCAACGTCGATCCCGCGACGCTCGCGCGCCTCGCGTCGATCCCGCAGGTCGTCGCCGTGAAGGAGGCGTCGGGCAACGTGACGCAGATGTGCGAGGTGTGCGCGTCGGTGCCCGCCGATTTCATCGTGCTCTCCGGCGACGATGCGCTGACGCTGCCGCTGATGGCGGTGGGAGGACATGGCCTCGTCTCGGTGGCGTCCAACGAAATTCCCGCGGAAATGAGCCGGATGGTGGAGCTGGCCGAACGCGGCGACTTCGCCGGCGCGCGCGCGCTGCACACGCGGCTGTTCCCGCTCCTCCAGATCAATTTCGTGGAATCGAATCCGATTCCCGTGAAAAGCGCGATGGCCAGCATGGGGCTGCTCGAGGAGGTGTACCGGTTGCCGATGGTGGCGCCGCGGCCGGCCTCCAAGCAGCGGATCGAGGCGGTGCTGCAGACGCTCGGCATCGGGGGAAGCGTGCACGCGTGAGCCTGGCAGAGCTCGCCGCCACCATCGAGCGGCTGGCGGCGGCGGGCGCCGGGGCGCCCAAGGCGGAAGCGCGAGAGGCGTTCGTCGCCTTGCGCGAAGCATTGGCCGACGGCCGGGCGCGCGCCGCCGAACCCGACGCCGCGTCAGCGAGCGGATGGAGGGTGAATGCCTGGGTCAAGCGAGGCATCCTGCTCGGCTTCCGCTTCGGCGACACGATCGACATGTCGGCCGATCACGGCCGCTGGCCCTTCTTCGACAAGGACACGCTGCCCCTCAAGAAGCTGAGCGGCGGCGTGCGGGTCGTGCCGGGCGGGTCGACGATCCGTGAGGGCGCATTCCTCGGCCGCGGCGTCATCTGCATGCCGCCGATGTACATCAACATCGGCGCGTGGATAGGCGAGGAGACGCTGGTCGACTCGCACGCACTCGTCGGTTCGTGCGCCCAGATCGGCAGCCGCGTGCACCTCAGCGCGGCGGCTCAGATCGGCGGCGTGTTGGAACCGGTCGGCGCGCTGCCGGTGATCGTCGAAGACGACGTGCTGGTCGGTGGCAATTGCGGCGTCTACGAAGGCACGATCGTCAAGCGGCGGGCGGTGCTCGCGGCCGGCACGATCCTCACGGGATCCACACCGGTCTACGATCTGCCGAACGATCGCGTGATCGAGCCGCAGCCGGGAGAGCCCCTCGTCATCCCCGAGGCGGCGGTCGTCGTGCCGGGTACGCGCCCGGTCACCAGCGGCCGCGGCCGTGAATGGGGACTCTCGGTCGCCACCCCGATCATCGTCAAGTACCGCGACGAGAAAACGTCGGCCCGGACCGCGCTCGAGACATGGATCCGCTGAACCTGCTCGAGTTCGCGCGTCCGCTCATCGACATCGATTCGACAACCGGCCGGGAACAGCAGGCGGGTGTGTTCCTCGCCGCCGCGCTCGAGCGGCGGGGCTACCGGGTCGAGCGGCAGATGGTCGCCGACGGGCGGTTCAACGTGTTCGCGTGGCTCGACGATCCCGTGATCGTCTTCTCGACGCACTTCGACTGCGTGCCGCCGTTCCTGGCGAGCGACGTTCGCGACGGGCGGCTCTACGGCCGCGGATCGTGCGACGCCAAGGGGATACTCGCGGCGCAAGTGGCCGCCGCCGATCGGCTCCGCGCCGAGGGAGAACGCAGGATCGGCCTGTTGTTCGTTGTCGGCGAGGAACGAGGCAGCGACGGTGCGATGGTCGCCAACGCGGCGGCGCGTCCGACCACGTATCTCATCAACGGCGAGCCGACCGGCAACCAGCTTGGCATCGCGACCCGCGGCGTGCTGCGGCTGCGTCTCGAGGCGAGCGGCCGCGCCGCGCACTCCTCGATTCCGGAGCACGGCGAGTCGGCGATCGACAAGCTGATCGACGCGCTCATCCGGATGCGCACGCTGTCGTGGCCGGCCGCCGATCTCGGCGACACGTTCTATACGATCGGCCTGATCGAAGGGGGCATCGCACCCAACGTAATCTCGCCGTCAGCCTGGGCCGAGGTCATGTTCCGGCTCGTCGGCCCGGCGGACGAGGTGCTCCGGGAGGTGCGGACGCTCGAGCCGAGCGTCGCGATCGAGGAGGTGCTGCGCGTCCCGATGGTGCGGATGCACACCGTTCCGGGCTTTCCCGCTGCGGTCTTCCCATTTACGACCGACGTGCCCCTGCTGGATCGCTGGGGCACACCGCTGCTGTGCGGACCTGGCTCGATCCTGACCGCACATACGCCAGACGAACACGTCCCGATCGCCGAGCTCGAGGCCGCCGTCGATCAGTATGTCGCGCTGGCTGGCGCGTGCCTCGTATCGGGGCGGTAAAGAACACGTCTCGACTGTGTCAGATCTCACCGCGTCCCGCGAAGCCGGCGACGTGCTCGCCGGCGCGAAACGCCAACGCCTGAATCGTCATCGTCGGCTGGCCCCGCCCGCAGGTGACCAGGCTCGAACCGTCCACGATGAACAGATTCGGAACGTCGTGCGCGCGGTGGAACTTGTCGACCACCGAGGTCGCGGGATCGTTCCCCATCCGACAGGTGCCGAGCAGGTGGACACTGAACGCCTGACTCTCCACCGGCCGCTGCCACGTCCGAACGGCGCCGGACGCCTTCAGGAGATCCTCGGCGCGGTCGGTGAAGTACTTGTACAGCCGCAGATCCTGCGGATGATCCTGGTAGGTCATGCGGATGGCCGGAATGCCCCATGCGTCCTTTACGGTCGGATCCAACGTGATCGTGTTGGTCGGCATCGGCAGCGACGAGGTATGTCCGTAGCACTCGATCGTGCGCGTATAGTTGTGCGCGAGCAGGCGCTTGTATTCGCGTCCCCAGCGTGGCGAGTCCGGCGGCAGCCCGTCGCCCGTCGCGAATTGAATCGGCGTCAAGTCGAACCGATAGTCGAAGCCGCCGCCGCCCACCAGACCGAGAGCCGGATCGAGCTCGTACAGATCCCACACGACCCGCGACGCGACCAGCCCCTTGAAGCCGTTGACCTCGTGCTCGAACACGCCGAGGCTCGTGCCGCCGCCGTTGAACATCAGATGGGTGCCGACGACGCCCGAGGAGTTGGCGAGCCCGTGGGGAAACCGCTGCGATTTCGAATTGAGCAGCAGGCGCGGCGTCTCGGCCCCGTTGGCGCAGACCACCACCGCTTTGGCGCGCTGGAAGATCTCGGCCTTGCGGGCGTCGAAGTACTTCACGCCGGTGACGCGGCCGGCGGTGTCGGTTTCGATCTTGCGGACATAGGAGTCCGGCCGGACTTCGCAGCGGCCGGTCGCCACCGCCACCGGAATGACCGAGACCAGCGAACTGGATTTCGCGCGGACCTCGCATCCAAATCCCAGACACAATCCGCACTGAATGCAGGCGCCGCGGCCCGGCAGCGGCGTCGAGGCGATGGCGAGCGGCGCAGGATGGGCGGTCCACCCGAGCTTCGCGGCGCCCTGCTCGAGGAGCACACCCGTCGACTTTGGCGGATGCGGAGGCATCGGGTATGGCTTCGACCGCGGCGGATCGGACGGAGCGGGAACGCCCGCTACACCGACCTCCCAATCGACCTTGGTGTAGTACGGCTCGAGCTCCTGATACGTGATTGGCCAATCGGCGAAGCCGGTTCCGGCGATGGCGCCGGTGCGGCTCGCTTCGACGAAGTCGATCTCTCGGAAGCGCCAGTAGTTCGCCGAGAAGTGCACGGTCGTTCCGCCGACCCCCCGCCCATACAGGATCGCCGGCTGCACGCGCGCCTTGTCGTGCGCGGTCGCCCGGAACGTGTTCGGGGAGACCCGGAAATCGTTGGTCAGCCAGGCCTCGTTCCAGATCTTCAGCTCGTCGTGAACGAAGTCCTTTTCGGTGCGCCACGGTCCCTGTTCGAGCACGACCACGCGGAATCCGGCGGTGGAGAGCTCCTTGGCCATGACGCCGCCCGCCGCACCCGAGCCGACGATGACGAAGTCGACGGCGTCATCGGGCGCATATTGCACCGTGGACTGGTCGAGCGGCGGCAGCGACAGGTGGACGTGATCAGGCATCGCGATCGTACCAGCCGAAGGGGGCGGTCCATACGAACCGATCGTCGAAGCCGATCATCTTCCAGCCGGTCTTCTCGAAGTTGCCGCCGTGCTCGGGGCTGGCGAGCATGCCGGCGATCGCGGCATTGCGCAGTTCCTGGAAGAACGGGACCTTGTCCTTTTCGAGGGATGCGAGCACCGCGATCTGAAGCTCGGGCCGGAGATCCGCGAACGTGCGAGCGGCGCGATCGACGCGGGCGGCCTTGGAGCGCAGCAGGCGGGCTCCCTTGACCCACTCGTTCCGCTGGCCTCGGGCGAACGTGTCGAGCGCCTTGTCGATGAAGTAGATCACTCTGGCTTCGCGCGCACCGGGCGTCTCGTCGGTCGGCACGATCTGCGCGCAGGCCGCCTCGATGTCCGCCGCGTCGGCCGCCGAGAAGACGATGAATGCGTCGGCGGTGGCTGCGTGCCGGCCCGCTGCCAGGAGCGCGTCGACATCGGCCAGCCAGATGGCCGCCGCGGTCGATCCGGTCAGCGCCAGAAAAGAGCGGCGGGACTGATCCAACGGGGCGCCATGTTACTTCAATTCCTGTGCGGTCTCGCCTCCGGCAGCCAGGCGGTGAGGATGCCGAGGGCTGGCAGAAACGCGCAGAGGCGATAGACCGTCTCGATGCTCGTCGCGTCGGCCAGCCAGCCGAGCGCAGCGGCCGCCACCCCGGCGATGCCGAACGCGAAGCCGAAGAACAACCCCGAGACGAGGCCGACGCGCCCCGGCAGCAGCTCTTGCCCATAGACGAGGATGGCCGAGAACGCCGAGGCCAGCACCAGGCCGATGATCACGCTGAGCACGCTCGTCCACTGCAAGCTGGCGTAGGGGAGCACGAGCGTGAACGGCAGGACACCGAGAATCGACACCCAGATGACGAGCTTGCGTCCGACGCGATCGCCGACCGGGCCGCCGGCGAACGTGCCGGCCGCGACGCCAGCCAGGAAGCCGAAGAGGTGCAGCTGCGCCGACTGCACCGAGAGGCCGAACTTGTGCATCAGGAAGAAGGTGAAGTAGCTGGTCAGACTCGCGAGATAGACGTACTTCGAGAACACGAGCACGAGCAGGATGGCCACGCCGCGGCGCACTTCGCCGGGGGTGAGGCCGTGATCGGCCTGACGGGAGGCGACGGCTGCGCGCTTGAGGCCGGCGTGGGCGTACCAGCGGCCGACGCGCCAGAGCAGGGCGATCGCCGTCAGGGCGATGAGCGCGAACCACGCGATGCTGTGCCGGCCGCGCGGCGCGACGATGAACGCCGCGAGCAGCGGGCCGAGCGACGATCCGGCGTTGCCGCCCGTCTGAAAGAGCGACTGCGCCAGGCCGTGCCGCCCGCCGGACGCGGCGCGCGCGATGCGCGACGACTCCGGGTGGAACACCGCCGATCCGATCCCGATCAGCGCCGCCGCGGGCACCAGCAACAGGTAACTGGGCGCCCACGACAGCAGCAGGAGCCCGAGCAGCGTCGACATCATGCCGAGCGCCAGCGAGTACGGCTTCGGGTTGCGGTCCGTGAAGTGCCCGACCGCCGGCTGCAGCAGCGACGCGGTCATCTGGTTGGTCAGGGTGATCAGCCCGATGTGCATGAAGTCGAGGCCGAACTCGATCTTGAGCAGCGGGTAGACGGCCGGCAGCAACGACTGGATCAGATCGTTGAGCAGATGGCCGACGCTGACCGCGACGAGCACGGTGAACGATGTCGTGGGTTTGGGCGCTGTCGACACGTTGGCGGAGACCTCTCAGTATATCTCCGCGATCGTGGCACGGCTCGCGGCGGCGCATGCATGCCATCTACGAAGTGGAATAGAAGGTCGCGATGGCGCGCATCGATCGGCGGCATATCGCGCGGTTTGGAGCGGCAACGCCGCGAAAATGCGCAGGTGAG
Organism: Vicinamibacterales bacterium; assembly: GCA_036496585.1. NCBI lineage: Bacteria > Pseudomonadati > Acidobacteriota > Vicinamibacteria > Vicinamibacterales > Vicinamibacterales bacterium. Next base: position 153,203 of record DASXLB010000066.1, on the reverse strand, counting down.
ATTCGCGGGATGCCGCGCTTCTATGCACTGGCGTCACATCGGCGCGCTACCGTCGACGACGGAGGTGCTTGCCCATGGTCGCGCGTCGCGTCTGTTCCGTTCTGCTCGTGCTGGGGGCCTCGCTGTCCTGCACCGTCGGCGCGCAGCAGCGCGTGGCGCCCGAGGCGCCGCAGCCGTGCGCGACCACCATCCCCGGGAACGTCGAGCCAGGCGTGCTCGCGTCCGAACTGCTCGCACTGCTCCACACCTCGGAGACGTTTCGCGGTCAGTGCTCCCGCATCGGCGCCGATGCCCGCGTCCGGGTGACGATCTTCGTCGTCAACATGCTCGACGCCGGCCGTGCCGAGACGGTGATCCGCCGAGCTCGCACCGGCGCGATTCGCGCCCGCGTGCTGGTGCTCTTCGGCGGGAACTACCAGGAGCTGCTGGCGCACGAGTTCGAACACGTCATCGAACAGATGGACGGAGTCAACCTGCGTGCCGAGGCGACCGACGGGCGCGCGTGGCTGCTGCCGTCCGGCGCGTTCGAGACGCGCCGGGCTTTCGCGGCCGGGGTGCAGGTGCTGCACGAGACGGAGACAGGCCGTGTGCGCCCGGCAGGCCTGCCCCTGCGCTGAGCCACGAATGCGCCCCGTGGCACCGCGTCGCAGGTCCGCGCTAACAGTGGAAACGGTCGAGCAGCAGCGGCCGGTGCCCCCAGGCGGCGGCAACGCGAGCGGTCGCGTCGTGCAGCGCGGTCTTGAGTGCCACTGCATCGTTCGCGAGCGCGCGGACGAAGCACAGCCCCGGGCGCGACTGCGCGAGAGCGATCAGCAGGTCCTCCGTGCAGGCGCCTTCCCGAGGCGTATCGGCCAGAGTTACGCCGTGCCAGAATCCCGACGCGACGTAGCGCCGGCCGGCGAGTACGCCCACGCCCGTCAGCGGCGCCTCGCCTGGACGCAGCTCGGTGGCGTCCAGGTAGGCGGCCGAGCCGTCGACGGTCATCGACGTCCGGTTGCTGATCGCCCGGAATTGCAGGTACTCGTCGCGCGCGACACGCCCCATCGCGAAGGTCTCGAGCACGCCGACGCGGGCGGCGCCGTCGGCGTCGATCGCGATCGACTGGACGAATTCGCTGGCCGGAAAAGGAATCGTCGGCAGCGGGTAGTACTGGATCGTGGCACCGCGGGCCGCCGTGATGCGGACCTGCTGCTCGGCGCGCTGGCCCGGCCGCATCGACAGCACGCGCGTCGCCGCGCTCGTCGTCACGACGACGTCGGCGTCGTCCTCGGCGATGACGTGAAGCGTGATCCGATCGCCGCCGCAGAATCCGGGACCGAGTGTGACCAGCTGCACCAGCTGCCGCCCGTCCTCGAGCGGGAACGGCCGCACGATCGCCATTGGCGCGGTCACTCGCGAGCTGACGAGCACGGTGCCTCCCGCCCGCCGCGCGAACCGCAACTCCGCCGTGCCCTGCCGCAGCGGCTGCGCCAGGCTCACCGCGGCGCCCATCAACGGAAGAGGACGTCGCGCTCGATCCAGGCGATCACCCCGTCCAGGCCGTCGCCCGATTTCAGGTTGGTGAACACGATCGGCTTGCCTTGCCGGATTGCGGTGGCGTCGCGGGCCATGACCGAGAGGTCGGCGCCCACCTGCGGCGCGAGGTCGGTCTTGTTGATCACCAGCAGATCGCTGCGCGTGACTCCGGGGCCGCCCTTGCGCGGTACTTTGTCCCCGCCGGCGACGTCGACCACGTAGATGCTGACGTCGACCAGCTCGGGGCTGAACGAGGCCGCCAGGTTGTCGCCGCCGGACTCGAGAAAGAGGACCTCGACGTCGGGAAATGCGGCGAGCGTCGCGTCTACGGCCTCCTGGTTGATCGAAGTGTCTTCACGGATCGCCGTGTGCGGACAGCCGCCGGTCTGCACGCCGCGGATGCGCTCGAGTGGCAGCGCTCCCGAACGCATCAGGAACTCGGCGTCCTCGTAGGTGTAGATGTCGTTGGTGATGACCGCCAGGCTGTAGCGCTCGCGCATCCGCTTGCAGAGGCAGTCGAGTAGCGCGGTCTTGCCGGATCCGACCGGACCGCCGACTCCGATGATCGCACGTCGCATGTCAGGACTCTTGATACGCCGCAGCGGCGCCGGCGTCGAAGCCGCCGCCGCGAACAGGCCGAGCAGCACCGGTCACGATTGAAACAGCCGCGTGCGCAGAAACGCCTGCTCGTGACTGCGGAGGTCGAGCGCCGGCGTGCACGTGAAGAGCGCCGCCTCCGGCTGCTCGAGCGCGGCCGACACGGCGGACGCCACGTCCCCGTGCATCTCGGCGAGCAGCCGTTGCGCCTGCGCCGGGCCGACGGGCATGCACCGCAGCGCGGCCGACAGCGTTCCCATCGCGAGATTCTGCGCGTAGGCCAGCAGCAGCGGCTCCACGCCGATGCCGAGCCGGCATCCGGCCGCCCCGATGACGACCGCATGATGCGGCGGGTCGACGTCGACGACAGCGGCGGGGTAGAGGCGCCGCAGCAATTCCAGCGTCCGTTGCCCCAGGCCGATGCTGGCCCTGCGCACCGCCGGCACGACTTTCATCACGTCCAGCTGGCGCGCCAATTCGAACAGCGGACGGCCATCTTCCTCCGCACGCCAGGCGAGGTGGGCCGCTGCGAGTTCGCTCCGGCCCCAGCCCAGCGCGATCTGCGCCTGCAGCACCTCGCGCACTTCGGCCAGACCTCCGCCCAGCGACGCGTAGGTTTCGATGCCTCCCGAGTGCGCGAAGGCGCCGACTGGCAGCTGCGAGTCGAACAGCTGCAGCAGACGCAGCAGCGCGAGGTCGTCAATGCGCATGCTCACCTGGGGCGCGGCCCTGGAAGGTGCGACGCTCGATCGCAAAGGGGACGCCGGCTCGACGCAGGCGGTCGGCCAGCGCCGCGTCCGCCAGCGCCACGACGACGTCGCCGGACGCCTCGAGATCGCGATGCAGGTTGCCGATGAGATGCCCGACCCGCGCCGCCTCCTCGAGCGTACGCGGACGCGCGACCAGGACGTCTTCGGCCGCCGCCCCGACCACGTAGACGCGGCCGTTGGCGCGGTGAAGCACCTGTCCGGGCACGAGCACCGTCCCGGTCGCCAGCTCGAGCGCGAGCCTGGTGCCATCCGGCGCTTCGACGATCCGCCGGACACGGCGCCGATCGTGGGCCGTCATGGCGATTTCGACGACCTCACCGTCGGGCGCTCCCGGCGGCAGCTCCTGAATCAGTACGGCGTTGGCCATCAGAAGAGGAAGTAGCGCTGCGCCAGCGGCAGGCTGGCGGCCGCCGCCGGCGTTACCGGCGTCCCGTCGATCGTGACGGTATAACGCTCCGGGTCGATGTCGATCCGCGGCATCGCATCGTTCAACACCATGTCGTGCTTGCCAATCCCGCGGGTGTGCCGGACCGGAAGGCAGACCCGGGACGATGCCGGCAGGCGGTGGCCGGCGAGCGATGCCTGCGACACGAACGTCCACGACGTGGACGCCGGCGCGCGGCCGAAGGCGCCGAACATCGGGCGGTAGCGCACCGGCTCCGGCGTTGGAATCGACGCATTCGGATCGCCCATCGCCGCCGCGACGATGAACCCGCCTTTGAGCACGAGGTCCGGCTTGACCCCGAAAAACGCCGGGCTCCAGAGCACCAGATCGGCGAACTTGCCGACTTCAATCGAGCCGACGTAGTCCGCGATGCCGTGCGTGCGCGCCGGATTGATCGTGTACTTGGCGAGGTAGCGACGGATGCGCAGGTTGTCGTCGTCGGCGGAATCCTCAGGCAGGCTGCCCCGGGCCGCCTTCATCGCGTGCGCCGTCTGCCACGTGCGGGTGATGACCTCGCCGACGCGCCCCATCGCCTGCGAGTCGGACGACATCATGCTGATCGCGCCGATGTCGTGCAGGATGTCTTCCGCCGCCATCGTTTCCGGCCTGATCCGCGACTCCGCGAACGCCACGTCTTCCGGCACCTGTGAGTTCAGGTGGTGGCAGACGATCAGCATGTCGAGGTGCTCGTCCAGCGTGTTGACGGTGTACGGCATCGTCGGGTTGGTGCTCGACGGCAGGACGTTGGCTTCGGCGCAGACGCGCAGGATGTCTGGCGCGTGGCCGCCCCCGGCCCCCTCGCTGTGATAGGTGTGGATGGTCCGCCCCTTGAATGCCGCGATCGTGTCCTCGACGAAGCCCGACTCGTTCAGCGTGTCGGTGTGGATCGCGACCTGGACGTCGAACTCGTCGGCGACCGACAGCGCCGCGTCGATTGTCGCCGGCGTCGTTCCCCAGTCCTCGTGCAGCTTCAGGCCCATCGCGCCGGCACGCACCTGCTCGGCGAGCGCCGCCGGATCCGACGCGTTCCCCTTGCCGAGGAAGCCGACGTTCATCGGCAGCGATTCGGTCGCCTCGATCATCCGGTGGATGTTCCACTCGCCTGGCGAGCAGGTGGTGGCGCGCGTACCCTCCGCCGGACCGGTGCCGCCGCCGATCATCGTGGTGATGCCGCTGTAGAGCGCCTCCCACGTCTGCTGTGGACTGATGAAATGAACGTGCGCGTCGATGCCGCCGGCGGTGAGGATACGGTGCTCGCCGGAGATGATCTCGGTTCCCGGTCCGATCGCCAGCCCCGGCGTGATGCCGTCCTGGACGTCGGGATTGCCGGCCTTGCCGATCGCGCAGATGCGCCCGTCGCGGACGCCGACGTCGGCCTTGACGATGCCCCAGTGATCGAGCACGACGGCGTTCGTAATGACCAGATCGGGGGCGCCGTCGGCGCGTGTGGTCTGCGACTGCCCCTGTCCGTCCCTGATCACCTTGCCGCCGCCGAACGTGACCTCTTCGCCGTAGGCCACGCTGGCGGCATCGCGCTCGACGCGCATGATCAGGTTCGTGTCGGCCAGCCGGAGGCGGTCGCCGGCGGTCGGTCCATAGAGGCTGGCGTAGGCGTCGCGGCGGATCTTCATCGCAATGGCCCGTTCACGATCCCGCGCATGCCGCGCGCGACCCGCCGGCCGGCGAGTGGAATCAGCACGACGTCGCGGGCTTCGCCGGGCTCGAAGCGAAGCGAGGTGCCGGCCGCGATGTCGAGCCGCCGTCCGTAGGCGGCGTCGCGATCGAAGCGCAGTGCCGCGTTCACCTCGTGGAAGTGCGTGTGCGAACCGACCTGGATCGGCCGGTCGCCGGTGTTCTCGACCCGGACGCGCAGCGGCGGCCGGCCCGCGTTGAGCTCGATCTCGCCGTCACCGATCAGATACTCGCCTGGAACCACCGGATCGCCGCCTAGCGAATGGGATCGTGAACGGTCACCAGCTTGGTGCCGTCGGGAAATGTCCCTTCGACCTGGATGTCCCGGACCATCTCGGGCACGCCCTCCATGACGTCGTCGCGCGTCAGGATCTGCGCGCCGTAGGACATCAGGTCCGCGACGCTGCGGCCGTCGCGGATGCCTTCGAGCACTTCCGCCGTGATGAGCGCGATCGCCTCTGGATGATTCAGCTTCAAGCCGCGCGCCCGGCGGCGCCGCGCTACGTCGGCGGCGGTGAAGACGAGGAGCTTGTCGATCTCCCGCTCGGTCAGTCTCATCGCGGGGCCGCGGCCGCTCGCGCGCCGACGGTCATGACGCCTTGTCGATCGTGATCTGCAGCTGCGGCGCGATCCGCGTCAGCGTCGCCATCATCTCCTGCACCACCCGCGGGACGCGTTCGTTCGAACGGTAGACCCAGCCCGTTTCGCGGACCAGGTGCTGGGCGCGGATGCGCGCGACCTTGAGCGAGCCGCCGCGCGTCTCGCGTTCGACCGATTGCAGCGGGACGATCGCCACGCCCAGCCCGGCCGCGACCATCGACTTGATGATCTCGACGTTCTCGGTCTCGGTGACGATCTTCGGCTTGATCTGCTCGCGGACAAAGAACTCGTCGAGCGTCCGACGGGTGTTCGAGCCCTGCTCGAAGATTATGAACGGCTGCCCGACCAGCGCCTCGACGCCGACCGAATCCTTGTTCGCGAGCGGGTGATTCGCCGGCATCACCAGCATCAGCTCTTCGCGGATGACCGGCACGCTCGTCAACGCCGGGTCGTCGACCGGCAGTGTCAGCAGCGCCAGATCAGCCTGGCCGTTACGCACCCGGCGCATCAGCCGCTGCGTGCCACCCGTCGCCACCTTGATCTCGACCTGCGGATGATGCTTGCGGAATTCGCGCAGCAGCGGTGGGAACACGTACAGGCACACCGTCATGCCGCCGACGATGTTGAGGGTGCCGCTCAGGACCTTCTGGCGATCGGTGATGCTCGCCGAGGTGTCGCGGATGTCGTTGAAGACGCGGTGGGAGAGCTGGAGCAGCGCTTCGCCGGCCGCGGTGATCTGCACGCGGCGTCCAAGGCGCACGAACAGCCGCTCGTGGAACTCTTCTTCGAGAAGGAGGATCTGCCTGCTGATCGCCGACTGCGACACGTGCAGTCGTGCGCCCGCGGCCGTGAACGATCCGGTTTCGGCAATGGCCCGGACGATTTCCAGCTGTCGGAGGTCCATGGCCCCGATTGTGGGGCGATTACAGGTATTAGGGAAATAAAAAGAATCGATTCAAGCTATCGATTTCGCTTATGGCTCTAGCGGACGGTCAGGTTTCCCTTCATTTCTTTGCACTTGGGGTCCTGTGTGAGGTTGCAATAGAAAGGGAATTGCCCGGGCTGGTCGGCGCGGAATTCGAATGTGACGGTCTGACCGGCGCCGGCGCGCTTTGAGATGCGATACGGACCGTCGATCGTGAGGCTGTGCGGGATGTCGCGCGCCGAGAAGGTGATCTTCACGACGTCGTTGCGGTTCACTTGGAGCACGGCCGGGCTGAACGCGTACTGATCTCCGACGATGGTGAACTCGCGCACCTGTCCTTGATCCTGGGCATCGACCCCCTTCGCGGCGATCGAGACGAGAAGCAGGACCGACGCGGTGAACGTCCCCAACGCCATCCACTGGCGTGTGCGCATGGTACCCCCTGTAACCCATTTAGACGGGTCGAAGCCGAAAACGGCTTCGACCCATCCGTAAGTTACTGTTTCTGCGCCGGTTCCTTGGCGTCCCGGTCAGGCACGGGGAGGAGTGCCTTCCGGCTGAGCCGGATCTTTCCGGAAGGATCGATATTGATGACCTTGACCATCACCTGATCCCCTTCCTTCATCTCGTCGCGGACGTCCTTGACCCGATGATGTGCGATCTCGGACACATGGAGCAGCCCGTCGAGCCCAGGCATGATCTCGACGAATGCACCAAAGTCGGTGATCCGCTGGACCTTGCCCATGTAGCTCTTGTTCAGCTCCGGCGTGGCGGTCAGCTCCTGAATGATGCCGATCGCCTTGGCGGCCGACGCTTCGTCGGCGCTGGCGACGTTGACCGTGCCGTTGTCCTCGACGTCGATCTTCACGCCGGTGCGCTCGATGATGCTGCGGATCATCTTGCCCCCCGGGCCGATGACGTCGCGGATCTTGTCGACCGGAATCTTGATCGTCACGATGCGCGGCGCGTGCCGCGACACGTCCGATCGCGGCGTCTTCAGTGCGGCCTCCATCTTGTCGAGGATGAAGAACCGGCCGTCCTTCGCCTGCTGCAGCGCCTTGCGCATCACTTCCATCGTGATGCCGCCGACCTTGATGTCCATCTGCAGGGCGGTGATGCCATCGCGGGTGCCGGCGACCTTGAAGTCCATGTCGCCGTAGTGATCCTCGGCGCCGGCGATGTCGCTCAGCACCGCGTAGCGCCCCGACTGCTCGTCCATGATCAGGCCCATCGCCACGCCGGCGACGGCCGCCTTGAGCGGTACGCCGGCGTCCATCATCGCGAGCGATCCGCCGCACACCGAGGCCATCGACGACGAGCCGTTCGACTCGAGGATGTCGGAGACGATGCGGACGGTATAGGGGAACGTGTCTTCAGCCGGCAGCATGTTGACGAGCGAGCGCTCGGCGAGCGCGCCGTGGCCGATCTCGCGGCGTCCGGGTCCGGTGAACCGTCCGACCTCACCCACCGAGAAGGGCGGGAAGTTGTAGTGGAGCATGAACCGCTTCCACACTTCGCCGTCCATCGTCTCGATCTTCTGCTGGTCGTCGGCCGTGCCGAGCGTGGCGGTGACGAGCGCCTGCGTCTCGCCACGCGTGAAGACCGCCGAGCCGTGGGTGCGGGGCAGGGCGCCGACTTCGATCGTGATCGGACGGATCTCGTCGAACTTGCGGCCGTCGAGACGCTTGCCGCGCTCAAGGGCCTCGTCGCGCATGACCTGTTCCTTCAGCTCTTTGAACACCGACTTGGCGTGGCCGCGCGCCTCTGCCGCGTCCTCGGGATAGCTGGCGACCAGCCCTTCGAGCACCTTGTCGATCGTCGCGTAGTTCTCGAGCTTGTCGTGGATCCGCATGGCGGCGGCGAGCTTCTCGTAGGCCCGGCCGTGCACGTCCTTCTTGAACGCCGGATCGATCTCCTTGACCGCGAGGGTCTTCTTGGTCTTGCCGGCCTGCTTGGCGAGCGTCTCGATGCCGACGACGAGGTCCTTGATGGCCTTGTGGGCGGTATCGAGGGCCTGGACCAACTCCTCTTCGCCGACTTCCTTCGCGCCGGCTTCCACCATCACGATGCCGTCACTCGTCCCCGCAACGATGAGGTCGAGGCGGCTGTTGCGGCGCTGCTCGAAGGTCGGGTTGATGACGAACTGGCCGTCGACAAGGCCAACGCGAACGCCGGCAATCGTCCGCGTGAAGGGAATTCCCGAAAGAGCGAGCGCCGCGGAGGCGCCCGTGATGGCCAGCACATCCGAGTCGCTCTCGCCGTCGGCCGACACCACCAGCGCGATGATCTGCGTCTCGTGACGCCAGCCGGAGGGAAACAGCGGTCGGATGGGGCGGTCGATCAGCCGGCTGGTGAGAACTTCCTTCTCGGTCGGCTTTCCCTCACGCTTGAAGAATCCGCCGGGGATGCGTCCCGAGGCGTAGGTGTTTTCCTTGTAGTCGACGGTCAGCGGGAGGAAGTCGATGCCTTCGCGGGGGTTGGCGGCCGCGCAGGCGGTGACGAGGACGACGGTGTCGCCCGAGCGGACGAGCACGGCGCCGTCGGCCTGTTTGGCGAGGCGGCCGGTCTCGATCGAGATCGTGCGTCCGCCGACGGAGATGTCGCGTGTGTACATGTGATCTGTCTTTCTGCTGTGAGCTGCGCCAGCTTTTCCGGGAGTGCGCGTGGGGCAGGCCGCGGGCCTGCGTTACTTGCGAATGCCGAGCCGCTTGATCAGGTCCGCGTAGCGGTCCGTATCCTTCCGTTTGAGGTAATCGAGCAGCCGGCGCCGCTGTCCAACCAGCTTCAGGAGGCCGCGGCGCGAGTGATGATCCTTCGCGTGGGTCTTGAAATGGTCGGTTAAATAGCTGATGCGCTCGCTGAGGAGCGCTACTTGTACTTCAGGGGAGCCGGTGTCGCCTTGGTGGGTCGCGTAGGTGACAATGACTTCGGTCTTGCGGTCCTTGCTCAACACAATAGTGTTCCTCCACGCACGGCCCAGAACACTCGGAAGGAAATCTCCCGCACCGGGCCGCCGTTGCCGTATTCCTAGACAGTTCAGTATTTTACCTCAAGACGACGACGGGATGCAAAAGCCCGTCGGGCCGCGCTTCGGCCACGGCCAGCAGCTCGCCAGCTTCGTCGAGCAGCCGCAGAAAACAGGGGACCGCGTCGGTTCCCCGGGAGACAGCGGCCCTGTTGCCCCCCGCCGAAGACTCGAGGTCGACCGGGTTGCCATGGACGACCCGCCGGACACCCGTTTCAGTTAGAGCAATTGCGGGCATTTCCCCAAGAAGCTCGTTCATGGGAATCAGCCCAGCCGAGGCGTGCTCCGCCAGTCGATCGAGCGTCAGGGCGTTGTCGATCGAGAACCGGCCAACGCGCGTTCGCCGCAGTTGCTCCAGGTGCGCACCGCAACCGAGCGCCTGTCCCACCTCATGCGCCAGCGAACGCACGTAGAACCCGGCACTGGCGGCGACCCGCAGGCGGAGAAGGTCGCGATGCCCGATCGACGATGGCTTATTGGCGATGACCGGTGGACTGAGGACGTCGAGCGCCTGTACCGTCACCCGCACGGGCTTGAGATCGACGGGTTGATTCCGGCGCGCCTTCTCGTACGCCGCGACCCCCGCGACCTTCTTTGCCGAGTAGGGGGGCGGCACTTGGAGGTACGAGCCGCGGAATCGATCCATGACCGCCATGACATCGTCTTCGGCGAATCGGCGATTGGCGATCGGGTCGGGGACGCCGTCAGCCAGCGACGCGGCGTCGTAGGTGGGCGTGGCCACGCCCAGGCGGATGTCGGCCACGTACTCCTTCTCGTCGGCCGCCAGAAACCGGGCCAGCCGCGTGGCCGGGCCGATCAGCATGACGAGCAGGCCTGTCGCCAGCGGATCGAGCGTGCCCGTATGCCCGACCCGTGACATGCCGAGCGTGCGGCGGACCACCGCGACGACGTCATGAGAGGTCGGGCCCGACGGCTTGTCGACGAGCAAGGCGCCAGACTCCGCCGCTTCCGGTTTCGGGGGCACGTCCACGCTCCGACGGGTTTCCTACGGCCTCAGCTGGACGCCCAGCGCGATGGCCTCCGTCACTTCCTGAACGACGCCCGCGCGAATCGCGCTCAATGGGCCTCGCACCTTGAATCCTGCGGCGTTCTTGTGCCCGCCGCCGCCGTGGCGGGCGGCGACCTCGCGGACGTCGACGTCGTACTTCGACCGCATGCTGACGTGGATGTCGCCGTCGGCGCCCACCTTGAAGAACACCACCGCGCGGGTCTCCCGGGACGTCAGCGGCAGGTTGATCAGCCCTTCGGTGTCGTTATAGGTGGTCCCGGTCGCGTTGAGGATGTCGTCGTTGAGGTACATCGCCGCGAGCTGTCCACCGTCGAGCAGATCCATCGCGGCGAGCAATGCGCCGATCAGCTTCAGCTTGCCGATGCTGTTCTGATCGAAGATCCGCCTCGCCATTGCCGCGGGGTTGACCCCGGCCTCGGTGCACCGGCGGCAGATGTCGAAGGTCGTCGGGGTGATGTTGGCGTAGTGAAACGACCCGGTGTCGGTGAGCACCGCCAGATAGACGTGGGTCGCGATCTCGATGGTCAACGGTACGCCGAGCGCCTCGATCAGCGCGAACACCATCTCGCCGCAGGCGGCTGACGACTCATCGATCCAGTTGAGATCGCCGTAGAGCCTGTTGCCCTGGTGGTGATCGATGTTGACCGTGAAGCGGCCCTCGAGTCCGGCGACGCCGGTGCGATTCAAGTCGCTCGACTCCATGACGATCAAGGCTTCGTCCTCGCGGCGCCCGGAACGTTCCTGGAAGGTGCGCGACACCTCGATCCGCTCCAGGCCCGGGAATTCCATGTAGTGCTGGGGCGCCGGATCGGCGTTGACGATCCGGACGTCCTTGCCGAGCACCTCGAGCGCGTAGGCCATCGCCAGCTGCGAGCCGATGGAATCGCCGTCGGGTTTGGCGTGCGAGGTGATCAGGAAACGGGTGCGGGCGTGAATCGCCTCGGCGATTGCCGTCTTCGGAGTGTTCATTCTTTACCGGGGGGCTTCGACCCGTCGGACCCACCTGCGGACTCGGGTGTCCCCGCCCCGCTCTGCTCTTCCGGCCCGGTCGCTCCCTCGCTTCGCGACTGGGCCTCCGTCTTGAGGTCCCGCAGGATCTGCTCGACGCGATCGGTGTGTGCGATCGACCGATCGTAGTGGAACGTCAGCTCGGGGACGCGGCGGAGACGGATCCGCCCGCCGAGCTGCCGCCTGAGGAAGGGGGCGGCGCGCTCGAGCGCTCGGGCGGTGTCCCGCTGCGCCTTCTCGTCTCCCAGCGACGTGTAGTGAACGCGCGCCAGCTGCAGATCCGGGGTCATCGAGACGCGGGTCAGCGTGATGAACCCGATGCCCGGATCGTGGACCTCCCGGGCGAGCAGCTCCGACAGCTCGATCCGTATGGCTTCTGCGACCCGATCGGGTCGATTGGCGCTCACGTCAATTCCCAACCACCAATGTCCAACTCCCATCCTTCACGCTTGAGAGCCCGGCGTGCGATGGGTCAAGCATGGGATTCGGGCTGTTGGTTACGGGGCGTCGGCCGGCTACGCCGTCGCCGCTACCCGCTCCACCACGAACGCTTCGATGACGTCGCCGGTCTTGATGTCGTTGTACTTCTCGAAGCCGATGCCGCACTCGAAGCCGGCCTTGACCTCCGAGACGTCGTCCTTGAAACGGCGCAGCGAACCGATCTTGCCTTCGTAGATGACCACATTGTCGCGCAGCAGCCGTGCGCTGGTGTCGCCGGAGCGCTTGATGGTGCCGTCGGTGACCATGCAGCCGGCGATCGTGCCGAACTTCGGCACCTTGAAGGTCTCGCGTACCTGGGCGGCGCCGATCCGCACTTCCTTCAGCGTCGGCTCGAGCAGCCCGGTCATCGCCTTCTTCATCTCGTCGGTGACGGCGTAGATGACCGAGTGGAGGCGGATGTCGACCTTCTCGCGGTCGGCGACGTCGGCGGCGTTGCGATCGGGCCGCACGTTGAAGCCGATGACGATGGCGCCGGAGGCGGCGGCGAGCAGCACGTCCGACTCGTTGATCGCGCCGACGCCGCTGTGGATGATCCGCATCTTGACGCGGTCGTCGCTCAGTTTGGTGAGGGTGTCGGCGAGCACTTCCGACGAACCCTGGACGTCGGCCTTGATGATGATCGGCAGCTCCTTCATGCCGCCTTCGGCAATCTGCTGCTGCAGCGACTCGAGCGTCAGGCGGGCGCCCTTGGCGCCGAGCGCCTTGTCCTTCGCCTGCATCTGGCGGTACTGCGCGATCTGCCGCGCCTTGGCCGCGTCTTCGAGCGCCTGGAACGTGTCACCCGGCGATGGCAGGCCGCCGAGACCGAGGACTTCCACCGGTGTCGCCGGCGGCGCCAGCTTGATCGGCTTGCCGCGGTCGTCGATGAGCGCGCGGATCTTGCCGACGATGGTGCCGGCGATGATCATGTCGCCGACCCGCAGCGTCCCGTCCTGGACGAGGACGGTCGCGACCGGCCCGCGTCCCTTGTCGAGTTTCGCCTCCAGCACAGTGCCCGACGCGTTGCGCTTCGGGTTGGCCTTGAGCTCGCTCAACTCGGTGACCAGCAGGATCATCTCGAGGAGCGCCGGGATGTTCTCGCGCTTTTTCGCCGAGACCTGGACGGTGACGGTGGAGCCGCCCCAGTCTTCCGGCACCAGGCCGAGATCCGACAGCTCCTTCTTGACGCGATCGGGATTGGCGTTGGCCTTGTCGATCTTGTTGATGGCGACGAGGATCGGCACGCCGGCCGCCTTGGCGTGATCGATCGCTTCACGCGTCTGCGGCATGACGCCGTCGTCGGCGGCGACGACCAGGATGACGACGTCGGTGACGCGCGCGCCGCGGGCGCGCATCATCGTGAACGCTTCGTGACCCGGCGTGTCGAGGAACACCACGTTCCGGTCGCCGACGTTCACCGCATAGGCGCCGATGTGCTGCGTAATGCCGCCGGCTTCGCGCTCGGCGACGCGGGTCTCGCGGATCGCGTCGAGCAGCGTCGTCTTGCCGTGGTCGACGTGGCCCATCACGGTGACGACGGGCGCGCGCGTGACCAGATCTTCGGGCTTGCTGTCTTCGGCCTCGACCTGCAGCAGCTCCTCCTCGAACGACTGCATCTTGACGTCGGCGCCGAACTCGCGCGCGATCGCCGAAGCGGTGTCGTTGTCGACCGTGCTGTTGATGGTCATCATGCGACCCTTTTCCATCAACTTCTTCAGCACGTCCTTCGCCTTGACGTCGAGCTTCGCTGCGAGGTCGGAGACGGTCATCCCCTCGGCCAGCGTGATCGTACGCGTCACGGGCGGTGGCGGCGTGCTGGTCATCATCGGCGCCTGCGGCCGCGGATCGCGGCGAGGCCCGCCCGACCGCGGCGCCGACGGGCGCGGCGGCGGCGGACGATAGCCGGGGACCGGCGGACGGAGTCCGCCCGGTTGCGAGGGCCTGACCGGCTGCGACGGCAGCGGCCGCGGGCCGCCCATCGGCCCCTGCGGGCGCGGGAACGCTCCGGGACGCGGCGGACCGCCGGGGCGCAGCGCGCCGGGACCGCCCGGACGCTGTTGTCCCGGCGTCCCCTTCGAGAGGTTGCCGGTTGCGGCCGGCGGCGGTGTGGTCGGCTGCGGCGGACGAACGAGCAATGGACGCCGCGGCGGCGCCGGCGGCGCGACACCGGTCTTGGGATCTTCCACCCGCAGTCGCAGCGTCGGCGGCACGATGCGGCCCGCTGGCGCGACGGGAGGCCGTGCGGCGACCGGCGTCGGCGCGGCGGCCGCAGGCGCTGCAACTGGCGCTTCGACGGCCCGCGGCGCCACTTCGCTTGGCGCCGGTTCGACCGGCGTGGGCGCGACCACCGGCGCGGCGGGCGCTGGTTCGGCAACCGGCGCGGCCGCGGCTGTCGCGGCGGCCGGCGGTTCCGGTGTCGGCGCGGCAACGGGCGGCGGCGGCGGCGCGACGACTTCGGCCGTCGGCGCGGCGGCCGCCTCGTACGCGAGGGGCTCTGCTGCGGGCGCGGACGACGCCAGGGCCTCGAATTCGGCGGGCGGCGCGGCCGGCTTGGCGGTCTTCACCAGGCGTGGCGCCGGCATCACCGGTGCTGCCGCCTTTGGCGGTTCCGCTGTCTTGCCGCCAGGCTTCTTGAACGCCGGACGGGCGGCGCCAGGCGTGTCGGCATACGACGCGTTCGAGGGCACCTTCAGGCCCCGCTGCCGCGCCTGCTTGGTGACGAACTCCCGCGCCACGACCTCTTCGATCGTGCTCGATGCGCTCTTCACCTCGATGCCGTGCTCCTTTTTCAGGAGCGTCATCACGTCCTGGCTCGAGAGGTTGAGGAGCTCCGCGACCTTATAAATGCGAACAGTTGCCAAAAAGAAAACTCCCACCTACCAATTCCCAACTTCCAGTCAACTCCCGTATGTGGGAGTCGGTCGTGGAGAATCGGGAGTTATCGTCACTCCGCCTTCGCCGGCTCCTGTGCGGCGGCCGGCGTCTCATCCGCCGCCGCTTCCTCGGGCGCCGCTTCTGCCGCCGCTTCCTCCGGCGCCGTTTCTACCGCCGCCGTTTCCTCCGACGCCGCGCCCTCGGGCGCTACCTCCTCGGATCCGGCTTCGGCGGACGCCGCGTCGAGGCCGCCTCCGATTTCAAGCGCGCCGAACTGCGCTTCCACTTCCTTGCGCTTTTCTTCTTCGCTCTTGATGTCGATCTTCCAGCCGGTCAGCTTCGCCGCCAGCCGGACGTTCTGCCCCTTCTTGCCGATCGCCAGCGACAGCTGCTTGTCTTCGACGACGACCTCCATGACGCGGTCTTCGTCGTTGACGATCGACACGCGCTGGACCTTGGCCGGGCTGATCGCCTGCGTCACGAACTGGACCGCGTCGTCGGACCACTCGACGATGTCGATCTTTTCGCCGCGCAGCTCGCGGATGATCGACTGTACGCGCGTGCCCTTCATGCCGACGCAGGCGCCGACCGGGTCGACGTCGCGCTCGCGTGAGTAGACCGCGACCTTGGCGCGGTCGCCGGACTCCCGTACGGCGCCGCGGATCACCACCGTGCCGTCGTAGATCTCCGGCACTTCCTGCTCGAAGAGCTTGATGAGCAGCGCCGGATCGGTGCGCGACAGCACGATTTGCGGACCCTTGGCGCTGCGGTTCACGCCGCGGATGACGGCGCGCACGCGGTCGCCGACCGCATAGTTCTCGGCGCGCGACTGCTCCTTGCGCGGCAGCTGCGCCTCGATGCGGCCGAGCTCCATGATGATGTCGCCGTTCTCGAAGCGCTTGACCACCCCGCTGACCACCTCGCCGACGCGGGTGCTGTACTCGGCGTAGACGTTCTCGCGCTCCGCTTCGCGCACCTTCTGGAAGATCACCTGCTTGGCCGTCTGCGCGGCAATGCGGCCGAGGTCCTCGGTCGGGCGCGGAAATTCGATCTCCATGTCCACTTCGGCCTCGTCGCCGTAGAGCTGCTGCGCTTCGACCAGGGAGATCTGGTTGGGCGGATCAGTCACTTCTTCGACAATGCGCTTGACGGCGCAGAGCTCGAGCTGACCGGTCTCGGCGTTGAAACGGGCCCGCAGCGTCTCGTTCTTGTAGCGCTTACGCGCGGCCGCCTCGATGGCATCCTGGATCGCGCCGATGATGATCTCCGGTTCGACCCCCTTTTCCTTCGCAATGGCGTCGATCTGCTGCAACAGTGGATTCTGCATCTTCGTTCTCTTCGCCGGCCCTGAAGGTCCGGCCGACACGGTCTCTCGCCGGCTCTGCGGTGTCCGGCATCTAAAATTCCACGTCCAGGTGCGCCCGTTTGATCTTGTCGAGCGGCACCCGATGCGTTTTTCGTCCCTCGTCCAGGAGCACGGCGCCGCCCTCGACCGCCGCAATCCGCCCCGCGAACGCGCTCTGGCGCTCGACCGGCTCCGTGGTCACGATCTTGGCGAGCCGGCCGGCGAAGCGCCGGTAGTCCGCCTCGTGCCGGAGCGGTCGATCGAGCCCCGGCGACGAAACTTCCAGTGTGTACTCGTCTGCGAGATCCGCCTCGCCGAACTCGTCTTCGACGTCGAGCAGCGCACTCAGGTCGCGGCTGACGCGCTGACAGTCCTCGATCCCGACGCTTTCCTCGATCGTCTCGACGCGACCCGGATCCGGCCGATCGATCACCACCCGAAGCACCGTGCCGATCGACTCGCGCCGCACCTGCACGTCGAACACCTCGAGCCCGTAGCTGGCGGCCACCCGCTCGGCCGCCCGCCGCAGCCGGACGATTTCTTCAGCTTTCGGCGTAAATGCGCCCCTGAAACACAAAAAGTGGGCAACCGGCCCACTGTCAGAAAACCCTCGTACCTAGCGCCTTACAGTATACCGTATCTTTGCCTTTCCCGATTCGAATCTCAGCCGGGAGAACGCCTGGTCGCTCCCACCTCGACCGGCGCGACCACGAGATCATACCCCCGCGCGCCCACGACCCGCGCCCGGACGAGGTCCCCGCCCGCATACGCCGTCGGATCGCACTCGGTCAGGTACACGACCGGGTCGATGTCGGGGGCCTGGCCTTCGAGCCGACCCTGCGTCACGAGCTCGTGCTCCGGCGACGGTCCGTCGATCAGCACGTGGACGTCGGTACCGATGAGCGCCTCCTGACGGCTGGCCACGATCCGCTGTTGACGCGTCATGATCGCGTCCCGCCGCTGCCGCTTGACGGCCGCCGGGACGTCGTCGGCCACGGCGTGGGCGCGCGTGCCTTCCTCGTGTGAGTAGGTGAACACGCCCAGGTGGTCGAACCGCGTGTCTGCGACGAACGCCTCGAGCTCCGCGAATTCGGCCTCGGTCTCGCCGGGGAATCCGACGATGAACGTCGTCCTGAGTGTGACGCCGGGAACCCGCTCGCGGATCCGCGCCAGCAGCGCGTCGTAGGTCTTGCGGTTGCCAGGCCGGCGCATCCGCCGGAGCACCTCTGCCGACGCGTGCTGCAGTGGCAGGTCGACGTAACGGCACACCTTCTCGCAGTCCGCCATAGCCGCGAGCACGTCGTCGGTGATGGTCGTGGGATAGAGGTAGAGCAGGCGGATCCAGCGCAGGCCGTCGATCGCGTTCAGCTCACGCAGCAGCGTCGCGAGCGCGCCGCGTTCGTGGCGGTCGATGCCGTAGAACGTGGTGTCCTGCGAGATGAGCAGCAGTTCCCTGACGCCGCGCTCCGCCAGCCGACGCGCCTCGGCGACGATCGAGTCGGGCGTGCGGCTGCGGTAGCTGCCGCGCAGCGTCGGGATGATGCAGAACGCGCACGTGTAGTCGCAGCCCTCGGCGACCTTCACGTACGCGAAGTGGCGCGGCGTCGTCTGCAGGCGCGGTGTATCGGCGCCGTAGAGGTAGGTCGGCGCCGGCGGCTTCGCTGACGTCGATGGCCGATGGCCGATGGCCGATGTGCCACGTTTCTTGTGGAACGTCAGGGGCCGGGTGTCGGCGGCGGGGGCTCTCGACGTATCGCCCAACGGGCTCACCGCTTCGACGATGCCGGGCAGCTCGCCGGTCCCCAGCAGCGCGTCGATCTCTGGGATCTCCTTGCGCAGTTCCTCGCGATAGCGCTCCGCAAGGCAGCCGGTGACGACGAGACGCGAGGCCTTGCCGTCGCGCTTCATCTGCGCCATTTCGAGAATGGCGTCGATCGACTCCTGTTTGGCGTTGTCGATGAAGGCGCAGGTGTTGACGACGAGCACGTCGGCCTCTCGCGCGTCGGGGGTGATTTCGTGGCCGGCCTGTTGCGCCAGGCCCAGCATCACCTCGCCGTCGACGAGATTCTTGGGGCAACCGAGGGAGACGAATCCGACTTTCATGTGCGCATCCTAGGGATACATCCGATAGAGCATCCGCGGATAGGGAATCGCCTCGCGCAGGTGTTCCAGTCCGCAGATCCACGACACCACCCGCTCGATGCCCATGCCGAAGCCGCCGTGCGGCACCGAGCCATAACGGCGCAGGTCGAGATACCACTCGAACGCCTCCTGCGGCAGATCGTGCTTCTTGATCTGCTCGACGAGGAAGTCGAAGTCGGTGGCGCGCTCGCCGCCGCCGATGATTTCGCCGTACCCTTCCGGGGCGAGGACGTCGACGCCGAGCGCCAGCTCGGGCCGCGCCGGATCGGGCTTCATGTAGAACGCCTTGACGGCGGCAGGATAGCGATGGACGCAGATCGGGCGGTCGAAATCCTCCGAGAGCGCGGTCTCGTCGGGCGCGCCGAAGTCGCCGCCCCACTCGAAGGGCAGCCCCTTCTTCTTCAGCGCCTCGACCGCCTCGTCGTAGGAGACGCGCGGAAACGGCGACTGCACCCGCTCGAGCTTCGAGGTGTCGCGCTCGAGCACCTTCAGCTCGTGTCGGCGCTTGTCGAGCGCCCGGCCGACCACGTAGACGACCAGCCCCTCGGCGAGCGCCATGACGTCGTCGAGCGTCGCGTAGGCCATCTCGGGTTCGACCATCCAGAACTCGGTGAGATGGCGCCGCGTCTTCGACTTTTCGGCGCGGAAGGTCGGTCCGAATGCGTAGACGCGGCCGAGCGCCATCGCGTTGGCTTCGTTGTAGAGCTGTCCGCTCTGCGTCAGGTAGGCCGTCGTGTCCTCGAAGTACTGCACCGGGAAGAGCGTGGTCGTGCCCTCGCAGGCCGCCGGCGTGAAGATCGGCGTATCGGCAAGGATGAAACCGCGGCTGTTGAAGAAATCGCGGACGGCGTTGATCACCTCGTGCCGGACGCGGAGAATGGCCTGCTGCCGCGGCGAGCGGATCCACAGATGACGCCGATCCATCAGAAAGTCGACGCCGTGCTCTTTCGGCGTGATCGGGAAGTCCTTCGCCTCGGAGACGACCTCGAGCGCCGTCACGTCGATCTCGAAGCCGCCCGGTGCGCGCGCATCCGCACGCGCCGCGCCTTCGACGATGATCGCGCTTTCCTGGGCGAGATGGTCGGCCTGCGTGAACATGGCGTCGCCGACCGCCTTCTTCGACATGACGCACTGGATGAACCCGGTGCCGTCGCGCAGCGTCAGGAAGTGGATCTTGCCGCTCGATCGCCGGTTGTGGAGCCAGCCGCGCAGGCGGACCGCCTGACCCTCATGCGCCGCGATGTCTTCGATGTAGGTGGGCTGTGTCATCTCAGTAAGCCAGCAGTTTCTCGAAGCGGGCGCGCGCCTGCACCGCCTTGCGCAGCACAGCATCGGGCGATCCGGTGTTCGCCAGCTCCATCAGACAGGTCCCGTCGTAGCCCACCTTCTGCAGCGTCATCAGCGCGACGTCCCAGTCGATGCGGCCGTCGAACGGGACGAGGTGATCGTCCCGCTTGCCCGCGTTGTCGTGGACATGCGTGGCGACCAGATGTTCGGCGACGGTTTCGATCGCATCGGCGACGTCGCCCATCAGGAACGCGTGGCCGAAGTCGAAACAGATGCCGGCGCGGGCGGCCTCCAGTTCCTGCTCGAGCAGCGCGGTCAGCGTCGGCGCATCCGAAAGCGGGTTCGGGATGATCTCGAACGCGACCCGCACGTCGACGGACTCGGCCAGCCGACAGATCTCCTCGGCACTGCGGGACGCCGCGGCGCGGCTGTTCTCGCCTCCGCGGGCGACGGGCGTGCCGAGATGGACGACGAACACGTCGCAGGGAATCGTCCTGGCGATGTTCAACGCCGCCGCGGCTTCCGCCACCGCCGCCTGGCGCCTGGCGTTGTCGGTGACCGCCGTGGACATGACCTGTCCCCACTGGTCGCCCGGCAGCATCCTGTCGGTGATCGGCGCGTGAATGCCGTGCAGCGCCAGCCCCGTGTCCTTCAGCCACGTCCCGAGCTCGGCAATCGCGTCCGCGTCGTGGTAGTCGAAGTGGCTGCGCGTCGCGAAGACCTCGACCGTCTCGAACCCGTGGGCGGCGATCTGGGCGAGATGCTCGCGAGCGAGCCGCTGATCGTGAAAGAGGTGCGTCGAGATGCCGAACCGCATGCTGGGGAACCTCCCATGTTACCCCGCTTCGCGTCGGCTATCGGAATTCCTCGACGTGCGCCGCCAGCAGCTCGCGCAGCCGCGTGAAGCGGGGCTGCGCGAGGTTGCGGCGGACGTAGCGCAGCGTGCGCGGAATGTACTGGATATACACGGGGTTGCGGCGCGCCGTCGTCTGATAGCCGAAGGTGCCGAGCGCCTTGAGGTTCCGCTGCAGCGCCATGACGTCGAACCGGCGGCGGAAGTCCGGATCGTCGGGGGTGCCCTTGAGCGCCAGGAAATAGGCCACCAGCTCCTCGACCGTCTGGTCCGTCAGATCGACGTAGGAGTCGCGCAGCAGCGAAACCAGATCGTAGGTGTCGGGCCCCAGGCGCGCGTCCTGGAAGTCGATCATGTACAGCTGTCCGTCGAACAGCATCAGGTTGCGGCTGTGGTAGTCGCGATGGCAGAGCACGCGCGGCTCGTCGGCGAGCTCGCGGACGATGGCGGCGAACTCGCCGCGCAGGGCGGCCCGTTCGCCCTCGGCGAGCGTCACGCCGCGATAAGCCTCGAGAAAGTGCTTGGTGAAGAACTCCAGCTCCCAGGTCAGCTTGTCGACGTCGAAGGAGATGCCGTATGGCAAGTACTCGGGCGAGGCGAGTTCGCCGCCGCGCTTCTGCAGCGTGGCGATGAGGGCGACGGCCTGCCGATAGAGCGCCGCGTGCTGGGCCGGGCTCGAGGCGCCGAGGTGCGCCTGCAGCGTGACGTCGCCGAGATCCTGCAGCGCCAGGACGCCCAGATCGTCGGCGTGCCCGAGGACGGTGGGGATTGGTACCGGCATCTTCGCGAGCAGCGTCGCGACGTTGACGAACGGGAGCGCCTGGACGTCGAATGCCGCGCCGTACAACGACAGCACGATCGAGGGAGCGTCGGGCAGCAGCACGCGGAAGTAGCGCCGATCGGACGCGTCGGGCGTCAACGGCACCACCCGCGGCTGCCTGGCGCTCAGCGCGCTGCGGTCGAAGTAACGCTGGATTCGCTCGCGCGTGTCGTCGGGGTGGCTCTTCTCCACGAACCTATCCTAACGTGCGCCGCAGTCAGCTACAGCGCCGCGACGACCAAGCCGGACGGGCCGGCGACGATGGCCGAGTTCGAGTACCGTGCGCCCGGCGGGATGACGACGTGGTCGGCGACGACACAGTCGCGGAGCGCGGCTCCGGCCCCGACGACCACGTCGTCCCAGAGGACCGAACGCGTGATCTGCGCCGACGGATCGACGCGCACGTCACGGCCCCACCGCGGGCGGTCGGGTCGTCCATCAGCCGCCGCCAGTGCGAGCGAGGTCGCGAGCAGATCCGCCGGAGTGCCGATATCGCGGAAGCTCCAGTCGCCCACGAAACCGGCCACCGAGCCCGGCCGCTCGCGCATCAGGCGGGGATAGACCTCGAGCACCGATTCCGACGGGACCCCGTCGGGCAGGTCCGCGAAGACCGATGCCTGCACGACCTGCGGTCCGATGAAATGGAACGACGGCCCCGGCGAGCCGCGCCGCGTGAAACCGGTGATCGCGCCGCGTTCGTCGAGCAGCACCCCTCCGTACTTGTCGGGGCGCGGATTCCGCACGAGCGCCATCGAAACGAGCGCGCCGCGGTCGCGATGGGCGCGGATCATCGACACGAGATCGACGTCGGTGAGTGTGTCGCCGTTGACGAGCACGAAGGCGTCTTCGGGCTCGGCGGCGGCGTCCCGTCCCGGCGCGCTCGCGCGATCGGTCAGCAGCGGCAGCGCGTGCCGCGGTCCACCCGCCGAGCCCAGTACCGGCGACTCCCACGAGTATCGAACCCGCGCGCCAAGATCGGCGCCGTCCCCGACGGCCGCGGCAATCGAGTCGGGCCGGTGATGCAGGTTGAGGACAATCTCGCTGATGCCGTGCGAGACCAGCCACCGAATGGTCCGGCGCGCGATCGGATCGCCGTCGACGGGAGCGGCGGCCTTCGCACGCGCCAGCGTCAGGGGCTCGAGCCGCGTGCCCAACCCCGCCGTCAGCACCAGCGCGCGCATTTCAATCCGTCGAAAACACCATGTCGGATCCGGCGAGCCCCTTTTCGTCGCGGAGCTGCAGGAACAGTCCGCGATACGAGTCGAGCACGTATTCCTCCGGCGTGCGGCCGAGCCGCTCGGCCATCGCCGCGATCCCGTGTTCGCCGCCTTCGATCTCGACGAACACCCCGACCGGCGTCTCGTCGATCGCGACGATGACGTCCTCGTGCGCGAATTCCTCGCGGTACTTCTCGTAGCGGAACCAGACGTGATAGCCGAGATCCTCGAAGATTCGCAGCAGCATCTGGCCGTCGCCGACGACAGTTTCGAATTCGTCGCGCAGCTTCATGGTCGAGGGCTGGATCGGGCCCTTGAAGGTGATGCGGCTCTTGCCGTTCTCGCAGCGGATGCGCAGCGCACACCCACGCCGGCGCAGCGACTCGTGCTCGTCGTCGAGGAGCGCGTCTTCCTGCAGGCGCCGCCCGAGCAGCGGGGTGGCGCCGGCCGCCTCGACGGCCTCGTGCGCCTGC
Source organism: Vicinamibacterales bacterium (assembly GCA_036496585.1). Lineage (NCBI taxonomy): Bacteria > Pseudomonadati > Acidobacteriota > Vicinamibacteria > Vicinamibacterales > Vicinamibacterales bacterium. The sequence goes on along the minus strand of DASXLB010000066.1, from coordinate 130,105 downwards.
TCGACCGTGTCGAACCTCAGCTTCACTTCGCGCTCGAGCGTCGTCGTCCCCATGTGCCCTCCCCGTGGCCGCCGCGGATTATAGTGCGATCGGCCGCGACGCTCCACGCCAGATGACGTGCCGCACGAAAACGTACATCACGAAACATTCGACCGCGAAAGCCGGAAAGCCGAGATAGCCGGCCAGCGGCATCTCGAACAGCTTGACGTGCGGCGGCACCGGAACCGTGTAGATCCACTTGGTCCGCGCCCAGTAGTTCCAGCACTCCCAGACGAGCCCGCACGCCAGGCCGCCCCAGAGCAGGTTGACCAGCCGCCCAAAGTGCCGGGCCGCGAAGTCGCCCCGCAGCGACTCGGCTCCGGCGTGGGCGTTGATCGGATCGAGCAGGAAGATGAATCCGAGCCAGACCGGCGCCGCCAGCCACGGCGAGGGATGCACGATCGGCCACAGCAACATCGCGGCGCCGGCCGCGATGCTGAGCCAGCCGGCCAGATTGATCGGCACCTTCGGCGGGACGGCGCGCCGGAACGCCGGCGCCCGACGGTCGCGCAGCGCGCCCACGAGCTCCGCCGTTTCGAAGATGGCCGGCAGGATCGTGGCGAAGGCCCACGCGTAGCCGACGTAACGCACCAGCAGCAGATCGGGGAGGCCGACGTAGTGCCAGTTGTGCAGCGTGTACTTGTTGAACAGCTCGAAGACGATCCACAGCGGAATGCCGGCGATCGCCATGAAGGCCATCTCGGCGCGATCGTTGCGGATCGGAGACTCGCCCCGTACCAGCCAGATCACGCCGTCGACGAAGACGATGTAGCCCGTCCAGGCGAGGGGCGTGTGCCACGACCAGAACGGCTCGAGTCGGGCGAGCACGCCCGCCTCGGAGATCACGATGACCGCGAGGCCGATCCAGGCAGAGGCTGGAAGACGGCGATCGGCGACTGAAGACGAAGGATTCATCAATCGCCAACCCCCATCCACATCCTAGCGTTTCGTCATCGTCACGAACACGCTGCTGCCGTCGCGCCAGACCAGGAGGAACGCCGGCTGGCCCGGCTGCACGGTCTGCAGTTCGCGCGTCACCTGGCTGGTGTTCGACACCTTGTGGCGGTTCACCTCGAGGATGACGTCACCCGGGGCGATGCCCGCCTTGTCGGCGGCGCTGTTGTGATCGACGTCGGTCACGATCGCGCCGCCGGTGTTGCCGGGGAGATCGAGACGGCGCGCCACGTCGGGCGTGATGGCGTCGAGCGTCATGCCGAATCCGGTGGTCGTGGCTTCCGGCTGCGGCTGTTCGGGCGTGCTGCCGCGCCGCGCACCGCGCGACTGCTCGGCATCGAGATCGAGCTCGTCGATGGTGACGCTCAGGTTCTTGCGCTGGTTGTTGCGGAAGAGCGTGAGCGGCACCGGGGTGCCCGGCTTGGTGTTGACCACCATCGCCACCAGCGAATCGCTGTCCTTGACCGGCTTGCCGTTGAAGTCGATGACGACGTCGCCGGGCTCGAGGCCGGCCTTGTCGGCAGGACCGTTGGGGTTGACGGTGGCGATGAGCGCGCCGCTGGCGTTAGGTAGCCCGAACGCCTTCGCCGTCTCGGGCGTGAGGTGATCCTTCGACACGGTGACCCCGATGACGCCGCGGACGACCTTGCCGTTGCGCAGTTGCGGCAGCAGGTCGCGGATCGTGTTCATCGGCGTGGCGAAGCCGATGCCGATGTTGGCCGAGCGCTGGTCCGTGTAGATCGCGGTGTTCATGCCGACGACTTCGCCGCGCACGTTGAGCAGCGGGCCGCCCGAGTTGCCGGGGTTGATCGCGGCGTCGGTCTGCAGCATGTTCTGTTCGCGGCCGGGCACGCCGCCGAACGGACGGCCGAGCGCGCTGATCACGCCGACGCTGACGCTGTGGCCGAGGCGGAACGGATTGCCGATCGCCATCACCCAGTCGCCCGGCTGCATCTGGTCGGAATCGCCGAGCTTCACCTCGGTCAGCGGCTGCGGCGGCATCTCGGTGAGCTGGATCAGCGCGCTGTCGCTCAGCGTGTCGTGGCCGACCACCTTCGCCGCATAGGATTCGAGCCGTTCCGCGCCGTAGAGGCTGACCCGGATCGTCTCGGCTCCGTCGATCACGTGGTTGTTGGTCAGGATGAACCCGGCCTTGTCGATGATGAAGCCGGTGCCCGCCCCTTCGAGCACGGGCTCCTGCTGCTGACGGCCGCCCTGGTTCCCTTGACCGCCCTGGCTGCCCTGCCCGCCGCGGTTGCGTCGCGGCGGCGCCTGGTTCCCCTGGTTTCCCTGGTTTCCCTGGTCGTCGCCGCCGAAGAAGCGGCGCAGCAGGTCATCGCCGCCGCTGCCGAAGTATTCGGTCAGGTCGCGGCCGCGCTGCCGCACCTCGGTCTGGATGTTGACGACCGCCGGCGCGTTCACTTTCGCGATCGTGCGGAAGGTCGTTGCGTCGATGGCGCCCGTCAGCGGCGCGCTGTTGACCGGCGGCACCGCCATCGTCTGCGCCGACGACGTGGGGGTCAAATCGAGCCGCGCGGTGATGACGACGCCGACCGCCATGCCGGCGACGGCGGTCAGGACGATATAAAAGGCCGAGGTCTTTCCAGTCGACATTAGAGAACTCCCCACTCCCAATTCCCAACGACCATTCCGAACAGGTTACAGGAGCACGAATTCCGTCTGCGGCGGGCCGGTGACCGTAGCCTCGCGATCGCCGACATACATGTTGATCTCGGTCCGGACACCGAAGTCCTGGGTATAGACGCCAGGTTCAATGGTAAACCCGGTGCCGGGGATCAGGCGCCGCTCGTCGTGCGTCTCGTAGTCGTCCATGTGCACGCCGTTGCCGTGGACCTCGGTGCCGAGGCTGTGGCCGGTGCGGTGAATGAACTGGGCCCCGTAGCCGGCCCGCTCGATCACGTCGCGGCAGGCGCGGTCGACCTCGAAGCCGCGGATCTCGCGCCCCTCGGCGGCCCGCGCCTTGACCAGCGCGATGGCGGCGTCGCGTCCGTCGCGTGCCGCGTTGAAGGCCTTGACGTAGGCGTCCGGCACCGCGCCGCCGGTGAACCCCACCCAGGTGATGTCCGCATACACCGAACCGGCGGATCGCAGCTTGCCCCAGAGGTCGAGCAGGACGATCTCGCCGCGGCCGATGGAGCGGTGCTTTGCGTCGGTCGGCATGTAGTGCGGGTTGCCGGCGTTTTCCTGCGCGGCGACGACCGGCGGCGCGTCGGCGAAGAGCCCTTCCTCCTCGAACCAGCCGACCATGGCGCGCTGCACGTCCATCTCCGTGATGGCGCGGCCGGCGCGGCCGGCGTCCCGGACGAGCGCAAACGCGCGGTCCTTGATCCGGTAGAGCGCGTCGGACGCGGCGCGATGCGTGCGCAGGGCGTCGCCGGACCACACCGCCTCGAAGCGCTGCACGAGATCGCCCGACGAGACCACCTCGGTGCCGATGGCGCGCACGGCCTCGACCGTGCCCGCGTCGACGCGCGAAATGTAGGGGATGGCGTTGTTCGGCGAGTACTCCATCGCGATCCGCGGCATGCCGGCGAGCACGCGCGTCAACCCCGCCGTCAGCGTTTCGCGCTGCGAGTAGATCGTCTTGTTCCCGGGGAGGTGGTCGAGGTTGAACGGCTCGATCGCGTGCATCAACTTGCGCGGTTCGCCGCTCGCCGGAATCAGGTAGTACCAACGCCGTGTCGTCATCTTGCCGGTGCCGTCGAGGCCGGCCAGGCGGCGGGCAATCGGATTCGAACCGTGAAAATCGTAGAGGAGCCAGCCGTCGAGCCCGTCTTCCTGGAGGGCGCGTTGGACAGCCGGAATCGACAGCGACATCGTGTGAGTATAGACGTTAAGCCCGGGGAACCGGACGGCAGGGACGGATGCCGGGCCGGCCGGCCGGCTCGGCAGCCAGGGCGTTGACCGCCTTCGGGGTCGCGAACATGCTTTTTTCACACTTCGGCGCGGCCGGCAGCGCTTCGGACCCGGCGACGATGCCGCTCGCTATAATGAGAGTGCCGCGCCTGCCCTGAAGTACCTATGCGATTTACCACCACGTTCGCTCTGGCGGCGACCCTGCTCCAGGCCGCGCCGCCGCCGCAGTCACAAACGCCCCAGCCGTCGATCACGTTCAAGGTCGAGGTCAACTACGTCGAGGTCGACGCGAGCGTCACCGACGCGCAGGGGCACTTCGTCCGCGGTCTGACCCGCGACGACTTCAAGGTCGTGGAAGCAGGCGTGCCGCAGACGCTGACCGCCTTTTCGATGGTCGACATCCCGGTCGAACGCGTCGATCCGCCGCTCTACACCAACAAGCCGATCCCGGCCGACGTCGTGTCGAACCGGCAGCCGTTCGAGGGACGGGTGTTCGTGATCGTGCTCGACGACCTGAACACCGCCGTCAGCCGCACGCCGCGGGCGCGCGCCGCGGCGCGGCAGTTCGTCGAGCGCTACGTCGGCGCCAACGACATGGTCGCGGTCGTCGACACCTCGGGCTACGGCAAGGCGATGCAGGACTTCACCAGCAACCGCGCGCTGGCGGTGCGGGCGATCGACGGCGCGATCGGCAACAAGGAGGAATCCTCGACCCAGGCCCGGCTGCAGGACTACTACATGAACCGCGACACGCCCGGCGCGTCGTCGAACATGAATGCGTCCTTCAACGACATGATGCGCTACAACAACGCGCGCAACACGCTCCGTACGCTGAAGGGGCTCGCCGACTACATGGCGGGGATGCGCGGCCGGCGCAAGGCGGTGGTGTTCTTCAGCGAAGGCATCAACTACGATCTCGTCGACGCCATCAGCAATCCGCACACGACCGACGTGCAGAACGAGCTGCACGAGTTCATCGCCGCGGCGACGCGCGGCAACATCAGCGTCTACACCGTCGACCCGCGCGGCCTGGCGAGCGGAATGGAAGACGCCATCGAGATCGGCGGCATGCCGGCCGACGGGTCGATCAATTCAACGCAGCTCGTCGACGAGATGCGGCTCGAGCACGACAGTCTGCATACCATCGCCGAAGAAACCGGCGGATTCGCGGTCCTGAACCAGAACGACTACGCGGACGCGTTCGGCCGCATCCTCGAAGACAGCAGCAGCTACTACGTGATCGGCTATTACCCGACCAACGACAAGCACGATGGCCGGTTCAGGAACGTGACGGTCACCGTGAACCGGCCCGGCCTCAAGGTGCGGACGCGCCGCGGTTACATCGCGCCGGTTCCCACCAAGAAGGAGAGCGCCGCGAAGGGGACGCCGGCCGAACGCACCTCGGCGCCGCTGATGGACGCGCTCGGGAGCCCGATTCCGATCAGCGGCCTCACCCTCAGCGCGTTTGCCGCCCCCTTCAAAGGCGCGCCCGGCCGCGACGCCATCACCTTGTCGCTCGAAGTCGACGGCACCACCATGCAGTTCGCGCCGCGTCCGGACGGCCACTACGCCAACGAGCTGGAGGTGACCCTCTACGCAATCGAGAGTGGCGCCGGGAAGGTGAGGGACGGGGCCCACGACACGGTCAGCGTCGTGCTCAAGCCGAACGTCACCACGATGCGCAGCCCGTTCCGCGTCGTCCGCGTGCTCAAGGTGCCCCCCGGCAAGTACCAGGTGCGGGTCGGCGCCAGGGAAGGCGGCGGGAACGTCGGGACCGTCATCTGCGATCTCGACGCGCCCGACTTCAGCAAGGGCCCGATTGCGATGAGCGGCCTGGTGCTGTCGTCGGCAGAATCAGCGCGCGTGCCGACCGCCAACCCGGCGGGCAATGACCTGAAGGACGTGCTGCCGGCCCCGCCGAGTGCGTCGCGCGAATTCTCCCGCGGCGACGAACTGACGGTGTTCGCGGAGGTCTACGACAATCTCGGCACCTCGACCCCGCATCGCGTCGTCATCAAGACGACCGTGCTCTCCGATGACGGCAAGTCCATGTTCTCGACGTCGGACGAGCGCCGCAGCGAAGAGCTGAGCGGCTCGGCGGGTTCTGGTGGCTACGGTCAGATCACGAAGATCCCGCTCTCGACGTTCGCCCCGGGCCGCTATGTGCTGCACCTGGAGGCGACGCCGACGATTGGCAAGCCGACCCCCGTCACCCGCGAAGTGGAATTCCGGGTGCGTTAACGCGGCGGTACGTGAGTTGCTTCCTGCTCCTTCGAGATTATCGTGGGACCAGTCGACTCACCGATATCCCGGCACGAACCGGCAACGTCTTCGGGGCTGACCCCGCGAACGGCGGCCACGATGGCCTACTTGGCGGGCCCGTTCTCCGGCGCACTGATGCTGTTTGCCGAGACGCGGCACGCCGACGTCCGTTTCCATGCCTGGCAGTCGATCCTAGGCCTCGGCGGCCTGGCGGCGGCCCTCGTCGTCTGTTACGTGCTGGCGTTGGCCGCGCTCTTCTGGTCCGCCGCGGCTGTCTCGCTGATGATCGGTGCCGCGTACGTCCTGTGGATCGTCCTGCTCGCCGTGTGGGCCCTCTGTCTATACAAGGCGCACGCAGCCGAACGCTGGCAGCTGCCGATCGTCTCGAGCTACGCGGCGCGCTGGGTCTGAGGGACCGAATTCTCAGGTCCGGCGACGGACCAGCTCCACGTGGGCGATGTGGTGGGGCCCGTGCCAGGCGTAGATCTGCAGCAACGTGTCGAGCGTGATCTGGCCGCGCTCGGGGTGCGTCAGCGGCCGGCGGAAGTCCGCGTCCGTCATCACGTCGAGCAGCGTCACCCACCGCTCGTGCAGCGCCTCGACCAATTTCAATGAACTTTCGATCGAGGCGCGCGCCACGTCGGGCAGTTTCGCCCAGGCGTCCTCGCTGTACGGCTTGATCGTCGGCGAGTCTTCGGTGAGCGCCAGTTTGAAACGGACGAACGCGTTCGCATGGCTCTCGGGCACGTGATGGATGACCTGACGGACCGTCCAGCCGCCCTCGCGGTACGGGGTGTCGAGCTGGGTGTCGGTCAGGCCGGTCGCGGCGGCGCGCAACTTCGCAGGCGTGGTGCGAATCGATTCGATCCACGGACGCCGCTTCTCAGGGGTGACGTCGCGGTCGAAGGTCAGCTTGCCGGTGGGATAACGTGGATCGACATCGCTCAGCGGAGTCATACGCGCATTCTATCGTGCGCGCCTGACTCCCCAGCGGACCAACCAGCGGTTGGCCGTCACGACTTCTTTTTCGTCGCCGTGTCCTCGCCGCTGAATTTCTTGACCGCCGTCGGCTTGACCTTGCCGCCGCCGCCGCTGTGGGTGAACATCAAATTGCTGCCGGTGGCCTTTTCTTTTGGATTCGGACAGCTCATCGGCACGTCGACGATCTCACCTGCGGCAATCGGGCTGCGCACGCGCGCCGTGCACGCCGAGATTTCCTTGGACCCCGCGTAGAAGTATTCGTCCAGCTTCAGGCCGACGATCGGCGCGGTGTCGACGTTCTTCACTTTCACCACGCTCTGCACTTCGCCGCTGACCACCTTGACCGGGCCCGCGATGAATTCGACCACGGCTGTTCCCTTGACGGGCGGTCTCATGCGCGCCTTCATCAATTCCGGGGATACCGGGGCCGGGGCGGTGTTCGTGGCGGGCGTGGCGTCCTTCTTGGCGGTGGTGGCCGAGGGCTTGGGAGCCTGAGCGAAGGCGCCGGCCGACAGCGCGAGGGAGAAGAAGGCGGCGAAGGCGAACGCGAGGCGTTTCATCGGAAGTCCTCCCGGATGACCTGGGATCATGCATTCCATAACCGCCGCGAGTATACGCCTCTACATCTCGCCGTTCCAGTCCTCGGGCTCGGGATTGGTGGCCCTGAAAACTTCGAGATGCCACTTGCCGCCGCCCCACGGCTCGATCACCTCGGCGGCGACGACGTCGACGAGGATCTCGCCGAAGGTGCGGCCCTCCGGATCACCGTCGAGGTGATAGGCCGGCTCCTCCCACGCGAACGTCGGGTAGAGCATCATCGTCAGGAACAGATCGTAGCCGTCGTCGACGACGATCAACTGGCCGCAGGGGCGCTTCAGCGTCGAATGGTAGATGAGGTACTTCTCGGCGCTGTGGGCGCGGATGTAGCGTTTCAGCGCGAACTCGCGGGCGACGATGTCCTCGACCGCGATCTTCTTGTCCCAGCAGTCGCGGCAGTACTTCTCCTCGCCGCGCGGCTCGGACACTTCCTTCGCATTGCAGAGCGCGCAGCGGACCGGCGCGACGGACTTACGAGGCATGGGTGAATTGTATCAAGTCGGGCGCTCTCACCGCCCGACGCGCTGCTGCAGGGCTGGCGCGTACATCGTGTCCACGTATTGCTTCACCATGCGGCGCGCCGAGAAGCGCGGGGCGACCGAGGCGATCGCGTTCCGCACGAACTGCAGCCACCGCGTCGGGATGCCGTTGTCGCGATCGTAGAACGTCGGCACGATGTCGCGCTCGAGGATCTCGTACATGCGGGCGGCGTCGGCCGCGTCCTGCGCGTCGTTGCTGCCGGCGTCGGCGGCGTCGATCAGCCAGCCGTTGTCGGCCGTGTAGCCCTCCGCCCACCAGCCGTCGCCGATCGAGAAATGCGGCGCGCCGTTGAGCGACGCCTTCATGCCGCTGGTGCCGCTCGCCTCGAGCGGCTTGCGCGGGTTGTTCATCCACACGTCGCAGCCCTGCACCAGGAAGTGCGCGACGTGCAGGTCGTAGTCGTCGATGAAGGCGATGCGGCCGCCGTAGACCGGGTCGATCGCCTTACGGTAGATCTGCTGCAGCAGGTGCTTGCCGGTGTCGTCGGCTGGATGCGCCTTGCCGGCGAACACGATCTGCACCGGGCGGCGCGGCGCGTTGAGGATGGCCTGGAGCCGTTCGGGGTCGTGGAAGATGAGCTCGGCGCGCTTGTAGCCGGTGAAGCGGCGGGCGAAGCCGATCGTCAGCGCGTTGGGATCGAGCAGCGTCCCGGCAGCCACCACCCGCGCGACGCTGACCTGCTCGTCGCGCCAGCGCATGCGCGCCCGCTCGCGGACGAAGGCGAAGAGATAGTTGCGCAGCGCCGAGCGCGCCGCCCACAGTGCGGCGTCGGGGATCTCGGCGACACCCCGCCACAGCTCGGGATCGTCGTGGCGCTCGCGCCAGTCGCCCGGCAGGTATTCGTCGAAGAGGGTCGCCATCTCGTGCGAGAGCCAGGTCGGCATGTGCACGCCGTTGGTGATCGCGCGTACCGGCCGCTGGGCCTCCGGCGTCGACGGCCAGATCGGTCCCCACATCTCACGCGTCACCACGCCGTGCATCTGGCTGACTGCGTTGACCGCTCCCGACGTCCGCAGCGCCAGCGCCGTCATGTTGAACTGCACGCCGTTGCCGTTGTCGTAGGCCCCGAGCGCCATGAATCGATCGCGGTACTCCCCGAGCGAGCCCCAGCAGCTGGCCAGATGCGTCTCGACCTGGTTGAACGGGAACGCGTCGTGGCCGGCCGGCACCGGCGTGTGGGTCGTGAACACGGTGCTGCGCTGCACCTCCTCGAGCGCGCCGTCGAAGGACGTGCCCTGCTCGAGCAGATCGCGGATGCGCTGCAGCACCACGAAGGCGGCGTGCCCCTCGTTGAGGTGCCAGACTGCCGGTTCGGAGCCGAGCGCCTTCAGCGCGCGGACGCCGCCGACACCGAGGATGATCTCCTGCTGGACGCGGATTTCCCGGTCGCCGCCATAGAGCCGCGCCGACAGCTCGCGATCCCACGGCGCGTTCTCCTCGAGATCCGTGTCGAGCAGATACAGCTTGACGCGTCCCAGCCGGACTCGCCACACCCGCACCAGCACGCTCCGGTTGCCGAGCGGCACCGGGACGATGCATGGGCTGCCGTCGGGTGTGATGGCGGGCTCGATCGGCGCGGTCTCCCAGTTCAACCGCTCGTAGGACTCCTGCTGCCAGCCCTCGGGCGAGACGCTCTGGTGAAAGTAGCCCTGTGGATACATGAAGCCGACGCCGATCAGCGGGACGCCGAGGTCGCTCGATTCCTTGCAGACGTCGCCGGCGAGCACGCCGAGGCCGCCCGCATAAATGGGCAACGACTGGTGCAGCGCGAACTCCGCCGAGAAGTAGGCAATCGGACCGTTGGCGTCGCGAAAATGCTGCTGCCACCAGGTTTCGTGCGCGGCCCGCGCGCTGTCGAGCGCCTCGACGGCGCGGTCGTACAGGGCCAGGAAGCGATCGTCCTGCGCCGCGAGCGGCAGCACCTCGGCCGACAGGTTGCGCAGCATCAGCACCGGATTGTGGGCAGTCTGCCGCCACAGCGTGTAGTCAAGGCGCCGGAAGACCTCGCGCGCCTGCGGGTTCCACGTCCACCAGAGATCCATGGCCAGCTCGGGGAGCCGGCGCAGCCGTTCCGGAGTGTTCATAAAGTATCTGCGTCCACCAGTTGAGCGAATTTCGAGAGATCGATATTGCCGCCCGAGACGACCGCGACGATGTTCCGGTGTCCGCGCGCCGCCAGCCGTGGAGAAATCGCCGCCGCCACCGCGCACGCGCCCGCGCCTTCAGCGATCACCCGGCTGCGCTCCGCTGTGAGCCGCATCGCCGCCGACACCTCGGCGAGCGACACGACGATCGATTCGGTGACGTAGTCGCGCAGGAGCGGCCACATCGTGTCGAGCACCGACTTGCCGCCGGCGCCGTCCACGAACGACGACTGCCATTCGTCGAACCGGCTGGCGCGCCCCCGTTCGAACGATCGCTGCAGCGGCGCCGCGGTTGCCGGCTCCGCCGCGTAGATGCGCGCGTCGGGCTTCAGCGCCCGCACTGCCACGCCGATCCCCGCCAGCAGGCCGCCGCCGCCGACTGCCGCCACCACCGCGTCGACCTCCGGCAGGTCCTCGACGATTTCGAGACCCGCCGTGCCGTTGCCGCTGATGAAGTCGTCGTCGTCGAACGGATGCACGAAGTGTCCGGTCATGCGGTCGGATCGATGCGTTTCGACCGTCCGCCAGCACTCGTCGTAGGTGGCGGTGACGATCGTCGCGCCGAGCCGCTCGATGTTGCGCAGCTTCGCCTGCGGAGCGGTGTCCATCACCATGACGCTGCAGGCCACGCCGGCCTTGCGCGCGGCCAGCGCCACGCCCTGCGCGGCGTTGCCGGCGCTGACCGTCCAGACGCCCTGCGCCAGCGCCGCCGGCGCGAGCTTCCGCACCGCGTTGTAGGCGCCGCGGATCTTGAAGGAGCCGATCGGCTGAAGCGTTTCGAGCTTGAGGAAGATTGCGGGACCGCCCGGGGTCAGCGCGCCGAGCGGTACGAGCGGCGTGCGCACGGCCGCCTCATACACGTGCCTGGCGGCATCCCGAATGGTGTCGATCGAAATTGCCCGCGGCATGAAAGGAGTACTCTACAATCCCGCAGGTCCGCCGCAAAGCCGAAACCGAGGACGTACGACGATCTCCCTGCGAGAGCGCGTCCTCGGCACCCGTCTGGCGGCGGCCGGTGGCCTCGCCATGATCACGCGTACCCGCAGCCGACCGGTCGTCATCTCCTCCGCGAATGGGCACCAGTACAGAAATGGGGGGATCGCGACCTGTGTCGAGCAGGCGTTCTCGATGATCACCGACGGTGCCGACGTGCTCGACGCGCTCGTCGCCGGCGTCACCATCGTCGAACTGGATCCGCTCGACACCAGCGTCGGCTACGGCGGGCTGCCCAACGCCGACGGCGTCGTGCAGCTCGACGCGTGCTGCATGCACGGGCCGACGAGACGCGCCGGCGGCGTCGCCGCGCTCGAGGGTGTCAAGACGCCATCGCAGGTGGCCCGCACGGTCATGCAGGCGACCGATCATCATCTGCTCGCCGGCCAGGGGGCGCAGGACTTTGCCAGAGCGATGGGGTTCGAGATCCTGCCCGATCTGAACACCGACGCCTCGCGCCGGGCGTGGCAGGAATGGACGCGGCGCACGGCGTCGCTGCAGGCGCTCGATCCCGCCGCCCGCGACGTGCAGCTGCAGCGCGTCACCACGGAGATGATCGCTGAGGGCTACATCGGCCGCAACCACGTTTACGGCACGATCAACTGCAACGGCGTCAACACCCGCGGCGACGTCTGCGGCGTCACCACGACGAGTGGCCTGGCCTGGAAGATCCCCGGCCGCGTCGGCGACTCGCCGATCCTCGGCGCCGGGCTGTGGGTCGACAACGCCGCCGGCGCCGCCGGCTCGACCGGCCGTGGCGAGGCGAATCTCTATAACCTGTCGTCCTTCCTGACGGTCGAACTGCTGCGCCGCGGCATGCATCCGAAGGACGCCGGCATGGAGGCGCTGAGGCGGATCAAGGCGAACACGGTGGAGACGCGGCTCCTGAAGGACAACGGCCAGCCGAACTTCAACGTGAACTTCTACGTGCTGAGCGCGACGGGGGACTACGCGGGCGTGACCTTCTATGGCGGCGACGACGTGCAGTACGCCGTGTGCACCGAGCACGGGCCAGAGCTGCTGCCGATGGAGCCGCTGATGGAGGGGGCGCTCTAAGAAGGCAGAAGACCGTGGCTCGAATCGTTACCCTGCTCGCGTTGACCATGCTGGCGGTACGTCCGGGCGCACCTCGGACGTCGCTGTCGCTCAAGGACGTGATGAAGCGGGTCGAGGCCTACGTCGCCGGGTATGGCGAGAAGGCCTCGATCGTCGTCTGCACCGAGCACTACGATCAGCAAGCGGAGGGATCGGGATCGAGCCTCGGCGGCAGACGCCGGCTGGTCTCCGACTTCGCGCTGGTCTACGCGGATGCGATCCGCGGTTGGCTCGGCTTCCGCGACGTGCTCGAGGTGGACGGCCACCGCGTTTCCGACCGCGAGGACCGCCTGGCGCGGGTGCTGATGGGAGCGGAAGGACGCTTCGACGAGGCGCGCCGCGTCTCCGACGAAAGCGCCCGCTACAATCTCGGCGCGATCCAGCGGAACTTCAACGTCCCGACCGCCGCGCTCTTTTTCTTCACGCCCGAGAATCACGGCCGTTTCAAGTTCGCCGCCCGCGCCGCAGGCCCCGACGGCATCTGGGAGATTGCGTTCAAGGAGACCGACCGGCCGACGTTGATCGCGACGCCGGACGGCAATCCCGTCCCCACGTCCGGCACGATCTGGGTCGAGTCCGGAACCGGTACGGTCGTCCGCACGCGCCTGCAGATCGAGACGCTCGACGGACGCGGCCAGCGCGCGCGGCGCGGCCAGGGTGCGATCGACGTCGTCTATCGTCACGTGGACGAACTCGACATGTGGCTGCCGGCGTCGATGGAGGAGCGGTTCGACGTGACGACCGGGCCGATTTTCGATCGTGTGAGCGGGCGCGCGGAGTACAGCGATTACCGGAGATTTTCGACGAGCGGGCGGGTCAAGTGAAGGTGCTAAAGGTGCTGAGGGTGCCAGGGGTGCTAAGGGTGCTGGTGCTGAGGGTGCCAGGGGTGCTAAGGGTGCTGGTGCTAGGGGTGCGAAGCGGGCGGGCGTGACCGGTGCCGACGTGCAGACGCGCGACCTTGTCGTCCGCTGAAGCCTGATATCATCCGGCCACTCAAGGAGATCACCCGGCATGAGGAAGTTCCTGGTCGGCGCAGGCCTGCTCGTCGCGGCCGTGGCGCTGCCGGCGCAGCAGATGGTGACCGAGACCCGCGATCCCGCGCAGCAGCAGGACGCGGAATTCGAGAAGTCGGTCAAGGAGTGGACGGGCAAATGGTACGGCGGCAGCCCGCTCGTCGACCACCTGCCGCTCGTCAAGGGGATCCCGACGCCGAAGGACGTTCTCGGCTACTACATCGGGGCGCCCTACAAGCTCACCTACTACGCCGACATCCTGAAGTATTACCGCGCGCTCGAGAAAGCATCGCCGCGGGTCAGGGTTGAAACGATCGGCCGGTCGGACGAAGGCCGCGAGCTCGTCGTCGTCTGGGTCAGCGCCGACGACAACATCCGGAACCTGCAGAAGAACCGCGACAATCTGGCGAAGATCGCCGATCCGCGCGGCCTGACGCCCGATCAGGTCAGGCAGCTCATCGCCACGACCAAGCCGCACTATCACTTCATGGGCGGCCTGCACAGCGGCGAGACCGGGCCGTCCGAGATGCTGATGGAGCTGGCCTACCGGCTCGTCACGGAGACGTCACCGCTCATCTCGCAAATCCGGAACAACGTCATCGTGTCGATCACCCCAGTCGCCGATCCCGACGGCCGCGATCGCAACGTCGACTGGTATTACAAAGGGCTCGAGGAGCAGGACACGCCTCTCGCGCGAGGCGCTGAAGGTGCGCAGGGTGCCGGTGGTGCCCAAGGTGCTGGTGCTGCTGGTGCCGCGGGTGCACCTGCACCGGCCGCCGGCGGGGGACGCGGCGGCGCGCAGTTACCCTACTGGGGCAAGTACGTCTTCCACGACAATAACCGCGACATCAACCTCTCTAACGTGTCGATGCGCGCGCTCGTCGACTGGTACTACACGGCGCATCCGCCGATCATGCACGACCTCCACGAAGCGCAGCCGCTGATGTACACCTACAGCGGAGGGCCGCCTCAGAATCCGAATCTCGATCCGATTCTCTTCACCGAGCTGCCGTTCTTCTCCAACTTCGAGCTGGAGCAGATGACGAAGTACGGCATCCCGGGCGTCTATACGCATGCCTTCATGGACGGCTGGTCGCCGGGTTACCTCGGCTCGGTCGCCTACAACCACAACGGCATGATGCGCATGTACGAGACGCAGTCGGGCCGCGAAGCCGCGCCCGGAGCGGGTGCTGCGGGTGCTGGACGCGCCGCGGGCGCCGGGGGTGCTGGTGCTGCGGGCGCTGGACGTGCCGCGGGTGCTGGTGCTGCGGGTGCCGGTGGTGCTGCAGGCGCGGGTGCTGCAGGCGCGGGTGCAGCGGGTGCGGGTGCTGCAGGTGCTACCGCTCCAGCGGCGGCCGACGCTGGCGGTGGACGCGGCCAGGGCCGTGGCGGACGGGGAGGCGGGGGACGCGGCGCGGCGGCTGCTGGCGAGAACGCGCCGGCGGGACGGGCCGCCGAGATTCCCGGCCAGGTGTTCAACGGTGGACGTGCCGGCGCAGCGCCGACCGGGCGCGGCGGCGGACAGCCGCGTGAGTGGTACCGCGGACTCCCGATTCCGCCGGAAGCGCTGACCAACTTCTCGCGCCGTGACAACACCAACTACATGGAAACCGGCGTCCTGTCCGGCCTCCAGCTCACCTCGATGATCCCCAACATCGTCATCGAGAACTTCTACCGGAAGACGCAGCACTCCATCGACGACGGCAAGACCAACGCGCCGTACGGGTACGTCATCCCGGCGGGGACGAAGGACATGACGCGCGCCGTGGCGCTGGTCAACGTGTTGCGCGCGCAGGCGATTGAAGTCGGGGAGGCCAAGGCGGAGATCAAGATCGGCGACGCCACGTATCCGGCCGGCTCCTACGTGATCAAGCGCGACCAGCCGTACGGCCGCCTGGCGAAGAACCTTCTCGAGCGCCAGAGCTATCCCGATCCGAACCTCACGACCTACGACGACAGCGGCTGGACGATGGGGCTGGCGATGGGCGTCGAGGTGAAGGAAATCAAGGAGAAAGCAATTCTCGACGTGGCGGTGACGCCAGTGAAGGAAGCGGCCGTGAAAGGCAGGACTGCCGGCAGCGGCACCGCCGGCATCGCGGTCGCGCACTACGGCTCCAACAACATGATCGCCTTCCGCTACAAGCTGAAGAGCGTGCCGATGAAGATCGCCGAGAAGACCTTTACGGCCGATGGCGTCGAGTTCCCGGCCGGGTCGTTCGTGATTGGGCCCGGTGCAGACGTGGCCGCTGTGAAGGCGGCGGTCGAGCAGTTCGGCCTGACGGCCGCCGCGCTGTCGCAGGCGCCGTCGGTCGCGACGCACGACGCCGACCTGCCGCGCGTGGCGATCTACTCGTCGTGGAACAACACACAGGAGATCGGCTGGTACCGGCTGACCTTCGATCGTTTCGGCGTGCCCTACGACCTGATCTTCAAGGAGCGCGTCAAGAAAGGCAACCTGCGAGCCGACTACGACGTGATCGTGATGCCGGCGCAGCAGGCGAATCGCGCCGCGGTCTTCGCGCCGCCGGCCGCGCGTCCCGTGCCGTACATGAAGACCGACAAGTACAAGTTCCTCGGGATGTACGGCGAGTCGTCCGACATCACCGGCGGCATGGGCGGCGAAGGGGTCGACGCCTTCGCCAGGTTTCTCGACGGCGGCGGCACGCTGATCTGCACCAGCCAGGCGGTCCAGTTCCCGACCGAGCTCGGCTTCGCCCGTACCGTCGACGCCTCGGGTCAGACGTCTGCGAACTTCTACGCGCCGCGTCCGCTCGTCAACGCCGAGATCGTCAGGCCCGAGCACCCGGTCTTCTACGGCTACACAGAGAAGGTCATCCCCATCAAGTATCTCGGCGGCCCGCTGATGTCGGTCGGCCAGCCGGATCAGAACGCGGTGCTGGCGCGCTACGCGGGCGGCGAGTCCAACGTGCTGAGCGGCCTGATGCGTGGCGCCGACGAGATCACCAACCGGCCGTTCGCGGTCGACGTGCCCGGCGGCTACACCGGCAAGGGGCGCGTCGTGCTGTTCTCGAACAACCCGATCTATCGCTGGCAGAACCAGGCGGAATTCAACATGGTGTTCAACGCCCTGCTGAACTGGAACGACCTTGCCGGCGCCTCCACGCCGGCGGTCCGCACGACGACGGCGTCGGGAGGCGGCCGCTAGGCGATCGCCGCCGCGAACCCTGAACCTGCACGGGCCGGTCGTCGATCCAAGATCTGTCGATCGCGTGGGCCGGCTCATTCCCGACGAACCAACGCGTCGGTTTCGAACATCCATTTCCTCGTAACCCTCCGCGCCGCGTGAGCGTCCTCGCGCAGATTACCGTCAGTTTCCGCTATCAGCGGCGCTGGCCGTCGCGCGCCGGGCCTGTTAGTCTTGCTGTCGCGACACCGAGACGTGCAGTGACGACACCCGCGCGCGACATCCTGCGCACCGCTCCCTCGTTCAGTGCCGCCGACGCGGCGGCGCTGGCGCGGCGCCTCTATGGCCTCGACGCCGAGGCCGCGCCGCTGCCGAGCGAGCGCGATCAGAACTTTCGGCTGCAGACCGCCGCCGGCGACCTGTTCGTCCTCAAGATCGCCAACGCCGCCGACGACCGCGCTCTGCTCGAGGCGCAGAATGCTGCGCTGGCGCACGTGGCGCGGCGAACGACGCTCGTTCCGTCAGTCGTGCCGGCGCTCGACGGACGTTTCCTGGCGGAGGTCGCCGGGGAGGCGACGCACCTCGTACGCCTGTTGACTTGGCTGCCTGGTGTGCCGCTGGCCGAGGCGGCGCCCCTCCCGCTCGACGCCCTCGAGGATCTCGGGGCGCGTCTCGCCGAGCTCGACGCCGCTCTGGACGGCTTCGACGACCCGGCCGTGCATCGCGACTTCTACTGGGATCTGGCCCAGGCAGGCGCGGTGATCGACCAGGGGCTGCCGCTCGTCGGCGATGACACACTTCGCGCGCTCGTCGGCGATCTCGCCGCCCGCATCCAGGCCCGCGACGGCGAACGCCACGCGCGTCTGCGCCGTGCCGTCGTCCACAACGATCCGAACGATTACAACGTACTGGTGGAGGCGCCGCCAGCCAGGACGGTCAGCGGCTTCCTCGATTTCGGCGACATCGTCTACTCCTACGCCGTCGCCGATCTCGCCATCGCGATCGCCTATGCGGTGCTCGACCGATCCGATCCGCTCGACGCCGTCGTCTCGGTGTTCCGCGGCTACGCGCGCTGGCGCGCGGTCGACGACGAGGAGATCGCGGCGCTGTTCGGGCTCGTGCTGCTGCGGCTGTGCGCGAGTGTCTGCATTGCGGCGCGGCAGCAGCGCGAGCGGCCCGGCGATCCCTACCTGGCGATCAGCCAGGCGCCAATCGCGCGGACGCTGCCGCAGCTCGCGGCGATCGCCTTCGACGAGGCGGAGGAAGTCATCCGGCAGGCGCGCGGACGGACGGCGGAGGAAACCCTTGCGGCCCGCCGGCGGGTCATCGGCGCCAACGTCTCGGTCGCCTACCGCCGGCCCGTGAAGGTGGTGCGCGGCTGGATGCAGCATCTCTACGACCACGCCGGCCGCCGCTATCTCGACGCCTACAACAACGTTCCGCACGTCGGTCACAGCCACCCGCGCGTCGTCGGCGCCGCGACCGAGCAGATGCTCGTGCTCAACACCAACACGCGCTACCTGCACGACAAGCTGGCCTCGTTCGCCGAGCGCCTCGTCGCGACGCTGCCGCCGCCGCTCGCGATCTGCTATTTCGTCAACTCCGGCAGCGAAGCCAACGAGCTGGCGCTGCGCCTGGCGCGTGCGCACACGCGCCGCCGCAACGTGCTCGTGCTCGACGCGGCGTATCACGGTCATACCTCGACGCTCGTCGACATCAGTCCCTACAAGTTCAACGGCCCCGGCGGGGAAGGGGCGCCGCCGTGGGTGCACGTGCTGCCGCTGCCCGACACCTACCGCGGCAAGTACCGCCGCGACGACCCGCGCGCAGGGGAGAAGTACGCCGAGTTCGCGCGCTACGCCCCCAATCCCGGCGCCTTCATCGCCGAGAGCGCGCCGAGCGTTGGCGGCCAGATTCTGCTTCCGGACAGCTACCTCGCGTCGGTCTACGCCATCGTCCGCGGCGCCGGCGGCGTCTGCATCGCCGACGAGGTCCAGACGGCCTACGGGCGGATGGGCACGCATTTCTATGCGTTTGAAGCGCACGGCGTCGTTCCCGACATTGTCGTACTCGGCAAGCCGATCGGCAACGGCTATCCGCTTGGCGTGGTGGTGACGAGGCCGGAGATCGCGGCGTCGTTCGACAACGGGATGGAGTTTTTCAGCACGTTCGGCGGCAGCACCGTGGCGTGCGCGGTCGGCCTCGCGGTGCTCGACGTGGTGCAGGAGGAGCGGCTGCAGGAGCACGCGCGTGCCGTGGGGGCGTCGTTGCTGTGCCGCCTGCGGGCGGCGATCGGCGATCACCCGCTCGTCGGCGACATCCGCGGCAGCGGGCTCTTCCTCGGTGTCGAGCTGGTGAACGATCACGCGACGCAGGAGCCGGCGGCGGCCGCGGCGTCCGACGTCGTCAACTTGATGCGCGAGCGCGGCATCCTCCTCGGCACCGACGGACCGTTTCACAACGTGATCAAGATCCGTCCGCCGATGCCGTTCACCGAAGCGGACGGAGCGTTCTTGACCGACGTCCTGGCCGACGTGCTCGGCCGTGCCAGGCCAGCCTGATGTCCGATTCGCCGATCGTCTCCCTGATCGTCCCCGCGCACAACGAAGAGGCCCTGCTGGGCGCGACGCTCGACGCGCTGGGCGTGGCGGCGCGCGGCCTCGACGCGGAGATCATCGTCGTCGACGACGGGTCGACCGACCGCACGGCGGCGATCGCGCGTGCCCGCGGCGCCGGCGTCGTCGAGGTGCAGATGCGGCAGATCGCGGCGGCGCGCAACGCCGGCGCACGCGTGGCGCGCGGACAGCTGCTGGTGTTCGTCGACGCCGACACGAGCGTGCCGGCAGCCGTGCTGCACGACGCGGTCGCGGCGTGGCGGGAGGGAGCGGTCGGCGGCGGTGCCGGTGCGGTGTTCGAGCCGGACGCGCCGCGCTGGGCGCACCGCAGCATCGCCTTCGCCACGTGGGTCCTGCGGAAGGCGCGGTGGGCCGCCGGCTGCTTTCTCTTCGCCGACCGCGCCGCGTTCGAGCGGGCAGGAGGCTTCGACGAGCGCTATTTCGCCAGCGAAGAGATCCATCTGAGCCGCGCGATGAAGCGGCTCGGGCGATTCGTCATTCTTCCGGGCGACGTGCTGACCTCGGCCCGCAAGGCGGATCACTATTCGCTTGGACACAGCCTGTGGCTCATCGTCCGCTTGGCGCGGCCGGGCTCGCTGCGCAGCCGCGAGGGGCTCGACTTCTGGTATACACGACACCACAAATGAGAATTCGACTGGCCACGATCGCCGCCCTGCTCGCCGTGGTGCCGCCCGCCGGCACGACCATCGAGCAGACGACTGAAGGGACCAGGCCCGCGGCGCGCCTCGTCGCGCAGTTCGACGGCCTGGGCGTCGGCTTCGAGGGGCCGCAAGGCAAGTACGAAGGGCGCAACCCGTCCGACAACAGTCTCGCCGTCGGCCCCGATCACATCGTCCAGACGGTCAACACGCGCCTCGCGATCTTCACCAAGAAGGGCAGGCGTTTCGCCGACACGGGCCGAGCGCTCTACGGTCCGGTCGAGACCAACGTCGTGTTCGCGGGTCTCGGCGGTCCGTGCGCGTCACGCAACAACGGCGACGCCGTCGTTCGCTACGACCAACTCGCGAACCGCTGGCTGGTGACGATGCCGATCTTCTCGCGGATCCCGTTGACCGATGTCGGCGAACGGCCGCCGATCGGCACGCCCGCGCCGCCGGGACAACTCGCGGCGCCCGGACAGGCGTCCTCGCCCGGCGCTGCGGCTGCGCTGCCGGCGAATCCGCCGATCCCGCCGGCCCCGGCGCAGGGACGCGGTCAGCGGGCGCAGGGGGCACCGCCGCCGCCTCCGCCGCCCGGTACGTACGCCATGTGTTACGCCATCAGCACCGGCCCGGATCCGATGGGCCCCTACTATCGCTACGCCTTCGAGCGGCCGCTGTTTCCCGACTATCCGCGGCCGGCAGTGTGGATCGACGGTTACTACGTGCCGACCAGCTCCAGCGACAATCGCATCTCGGAGACGATCGCCACGCAGAAGCATGCCTGCGTTGTCGACCGCGCGCGGATGCTGAAGGGGGAGCCGGCGAGCGAGCAGTGCCAGGTGGTGCTCAACGTCAACTTCCTCAACAATGCCGATATTGACGGCACGTCGCCGCCGCCGGCGGGCGCGCCCAACGTGATGATCGCCGCCGGCGGTACGCAGCTCGACAAGATCCTCGAGGCCGATACCATCGACACCTGGCAGTTCCACGTCGACTGGAACACCCCGGCGAACACGCGGCTCGTCGGGCCCGTGAAGATCGCCGTCGCTCCCTATCAATATCTGTGCGGCGGCCAGCTGACTAACTGCGTGCCGCAGCCCGGCACCGATCGCGGCCTCGACGCGCAGGGCGACAAGATCATGTCGCGTGTGGTTTACCGCCGCATCGGCAACCGCGAGGCGATCGTGGCCCTCCATTCCGTCAACACCGCAGCCGGCGGCGGCGGCGTCCGCTGGTACGAGCTCCTCGTCGACAAGGCGCGAACGCTGTCGCTGGCGCAGCAGGGGACCTATGCGCCCGGCGGCCTGTATCGCTGGATGGCGAGCCCGGCGATCGATCGCTTCGGCAACATCGGCATCGGCTACTCGTTTGGCGGCACCCCGCACTTCGCCGGCCAGCGGTTTGCGGGGCGGGAGAAGCGCGATCCCCCCGGCGTCCTGTCGATGAAGGAGACCGTACTCGCCGAGGGGGCCGCGTCGCAGACGACGACGCTGCGCTGGGAGGACTACACGACGACGGCGATCGACCCGTCAGACGATTGCACCGTGTGGTATGGCGGTGACTATCTCGCCAAGGACGCGACGGCGTACTCGAGCCGAATCGGCGCCTTTCGCATGCCGGGCTGCCGATGAGCGACGGACTGCTCGACGCCATCCGGAGCGACGATCCACAGGCCGTGGCGCGCGTGCTGGAGGCCGATCCGGCGCTCGCCGCGACGCTCGACGAGCCGCTGGCCGGCTACAGTTTCGGACAGACGGCGCTGATGGCGGCGGCGACCCGCGCCAACCCCGACGTGATCGACGTACTGCTGCGAGCCGGCGCCAGCATCAATCAAAAGAGCCATTGGTGGGCGGGGCCGTTTCACGTGCTCGACGGAGCGATGCGCAAGCCGTGGCTCCCGGCGTTCCTCATCAGCCGTGGCGCCGTCCCGGAGATTCATCACCTCGTCCAGTTCGGCGCCCTGGAGGAAGTGCGGCAGATGCTGGCGGCGGAGCCGGCGCTCGTACACGCGCGCGGCGGCGACGGACAATTGCCGCTGCACTTCGCGCAGACCGTCGAGATGGCCGAGTTTCTGCTCGGCCATGGCGCCGACCCTGACGCCCGTGACGTCGACCATGAGTCGACGGCGGCCCAGTACATGGTCTCCGATCGGCCGGCCGTGGCGCGATATCTGGTCGGACGCGGCGCCCGAGCCGACGTGCTGCTGCTGGCAGCGGTCGGCGATGTCGATCGCCTGCGCGAACGTCTCGACCGGGATCCGGCGGCGATCCGGACGCGTGTCTCGCCCGCCTGGTTTCCCATGCGCGACCCGAGGGCCGGCGGGACGATCTACATCTGGACGCTTGGCGGCGAAAAAGGCGCGCACGAGATCGCGCGCCAGTTCGGGCACGACGACGCGCATCGCGAGCTGATGGCGCGGACGCCGCCGTCGCTGGCCCTCGCGCTCGCCTGTCAGGCGGGCGACGAGGCGCGGATCGCCGACCTGCGCGGCCGTGTGGCGTCGATCGACCCCGAGGACTACGGGTGGCTCTTCGCGGCAGCGAGCCGCGATCGCGGCGACGTCGCGCGCCGGTTGCTCGCGGTCGGCTGGCCCGGCGACGTCGTCGAGCGAGGGGTCTCGACGCTGCACTGGGCGGCGTGGCACGGCGACGCCGCGCTCGTGAGCGCGCTGCTGCAGCGCGGCGCGCGGCGCGACCTGAAGGATCCGCAGTTCGCGGGTACGCCGCTCGACTGGGCCGAGCACGCCATCGGCAGTCGATCGGACGCGAACGGCCGCGACTATTCCGCGACGCTGGATCTGTTGCGCGGCGGGTCGCGCTAAGAAACCGCGTCACAGTCGCCGTTCTCCCGATCGTAGCGTCGGTGCCGCGAATCGTCATCGGCCTGCTCTGGTTTGTATTTGGCGTGCTGGGGACGCGACCGTTCTGATTGCGGGCGCGCGCTGCGTGTGCCGTGTTCGGTGTCGCGGGAGTAGAATGCGCCGCATGGCCCACTCCTTCGTTCGCGTGTCATTGGCCGCGGCGGCTGCCGTGTCGTTGTCGACTCCGCTGGTCGGCTTCCGTCAGGACGCCGCGGCGATTCAAGGGCCGACGCCGCCAGCCAACGGTGTGTGGATCGACGCCCTCGACCTGTCGGCTGCGGCGATCCGTCGTCCACGTCCGCCGCGCGGGCAGACGACTGCGCCGCCGCTGACCTTCACGCTTGGCGGCATCACCTACGCGCACGCGCTGCCGCTGCTCTCTGACGGCGACATCGTCATCGATCTCGGCGGCGCCGCGACGAAGCTCGTGGCGATGGTCGGCATCGACGACGGACAGCCGGCTGCCGGCGGCGCGCCCGGGGGGGCGGCGTCGCCGCCACCGCCACCGCCAGGGAGCGTGATATTCGGCGCGTGGGTCGACGGCAAGAAGGTCTTCGAATCGGACGTGATGCATCGCGGCGACACGCCCCGGGCCGTGTCGCTGGATCTCGCCGGTGCCCGACGGCTCGTGCTCGCGGTCGTGGATGCCAACGACGGCACCGCAGGTGACACGGCGGAGTGGGCAGGGGCTGCAATCGTCGCGCAGCCCGGACAGGAGGCGCACATCCAGGTAGCCGCCGCCGCGACGGAAGCCGCACCGTCGATCGCGCCGAGCCGGACCTCGGCGCCGATGATCAACTATCCGCGCATCACGGGGGCGACGCCGGGACGCCCCTTCCTCTTCCGAGTGCCTGCCTCCGGGGATGCGCCTCTGACCTTCACCGCCAGCAACCTTCCCTCCGGACTGACGCTCGATCCAACCAGCGGCGTCATCACCGGCTCGCTCCGGAAGGAAGGGCGATCCGAGGTCGCGGTCTCGGTCAAGGGCAAGGACGGCAGGACGTCGAACGCCGTCATCACGATCGTCGGCGGCAAGGACCCCCTGGCGCTGACGCCGCCGCTCGGCTGGAACTCGTGGAACGTGTGGGGCGGCAACGTGACCGCCGAGCACGTGCGCGCCGCCGCTGACGGAATGGTCGCGAGCGGCCTCGCCGCGCAGGGCTTCACCTACGTCAACATCGACGACGCGTGGGAGGCCGGCTGGCACAAGGGACCCAACGGCGGCAACGACGCCAAGGCGGGGCGCGACGCGAACGGCGAGATTTTGACCAACGAGAAGTTTCCCGACATGAAGGCGCTCGTGGACTACATCCACGGCAAGGGGCTCAAGGCCGGCATCTATTCCGGCCCCGGCACCGCGACGTGCCAGGGACTCGCGGCGAGCTACGAACACGAGGCGCAGGACGCGCGCACCTGGGCGAAATGGGGCATCGACTATCTCAAGTACGACTGGTGCGGGTACCCGGTGCGCGCAGATACGAACAGTCCGCTCGATGTGCTCCAGAAGCCCTACACGCTGATGCGCGGCGTGCTCGATTCGCTCGATCGCGACATCGTGTTCTCGCTCTGCCAGTACGGATGGGGCAGAGTGTGGGAATGGGGTGACGCGGTCGGCGGCAATCTCTGGCGGGTCACCGGCGACATCACCGATACGTGGATCTCGATGTCGGCGATCGGCTTTCAGCAGACCGGCCACGAGAAGTTCGCCGGTCCGGGACACTGGAACGATACCGACATGCTCGTGGTCGGCCGTCTCGGCTGGGGACGCATCGATCCGCCGCGGCCGACCAACCTGTCGCCGAACGAGCAGTTGACGCACATCTCCCTGTGGGCGCTGCAGGCGGCGCCGCTGCTCATCGGGGCCGACATGGCTCACCTCGACGACTGGACGATCGATCTGCTCGGCAACCGCGAGGTGCTTGCGATCAACCAGGATCCGCTGGGCAAGGCGGCCGGCCGCGTGTGGAGCGACAACTGGACGCAGATCTGGGCGCGGCCGCTGTCGGATGGCACCTACGCCGTGGGACTGTTCAACCGCGCGCCGGTCGACCTGCCGATGAACGTGAAGTTCGCCGACATCGGCGCCGCCGACGGATCGTCGGTGCGCTTCCCGTGGACCCACACCGATGCGGCCGGCCCCGTTGACGGCGCGAAACAGTTCACCGCCACCGTGCCGAGGCACGGCGTCGTGCTGGTGAAGATCGGCCGCGTGAAGAAGGCGGATTGACGTTTCCTGCTTGACTTCCTCCTGACGACGATGAGACCGTCGTCAGCAGAGGCCAGAAAGGCAGGAAGTCGTGACAAGCAGAGTACCGGCGGCCCTGGCGATGCGCCTGGGACACGACGGTGCGAGGGAGCTTTCTGAGATGCTCGACGCCGGGCAACAGACGTGGACGCAGGTGCTGACCGTCATCACCGAGCGCTTCGAGCGGCGCCTGCTCGACGAATGCGCGAAGCTGAGGGTCGAACTCGCTCGTGACCGCTTCGAGCTGATGAAGTGGATGTTCCTCTTCTGGATCGGTCAGCTTGCGGGCATGGCGGCGATTCTTAACTTCATGCTGCGGAAGTAGCTCCGCACCGCTCAGGCCTCTTTCATCCAGATGATCGACTCCGACGGTGGCGGCGCCGGTCTCGGCGCGGCCGGCTGGCCTGCCACCTGGGGCGGCGGTGGCACATATGGCGGCGCCGGCGGATTCCGGTTGTAGCGCGCGTAATTCGGAATCGCCGTGAGCGGCATGCCATCGCTGAACGCCGCGGTGATGACAGTCACGCCGTTCAGCAGGGCGGGCCGCCATTCGGTCTTCAGGGGCGCAGACGCCGGTAGAGCGCCGGTGATGTCCTGGTCGACATGTTCGATGTTGTACAGCAGCGGACCATAGCGCAGCGCGACGCGTCCCGTGTTCGCCTCGATCTTGTCGCTCGCGTGGACGCGCTGCGGGACCATCGGCAACTCGACGTCGATCCGGTCCCCCGTCTTCCACGTCCGAAGGATCGTCGCGTAGCCGTTGGCGATCTCAGGCGTCAGCTGCGTCCCGTTGACCGCGAGCGAACGGATGCCGTTGGCTGACGGCGTCGACGTGTAGAGGCTGCTGACGTCGCGATTGGGCACGCGGATGCGGATGGCGAACCGGGTCGGCGCCGCCGGCTTGACGCCGATGCTGACCGTGCCTTTCCAAGGATAGTCGGTCTTCTGCGTCAGTTCGACGTCGGTGCCCGCGACGTCCGCCACGTGCACGGTACTCCCGGCGAACAGGTTGACGTAGATGCCGTCCACGCCTTTCGAGTACATCCACGTCGGCAGCATCAATAGCGTCCGCGACATGTTGCCGACGCAGCACGGACAGACGTTCCACGGCGTGCGCTGCGCGTTGGCGGCCAGCGGATTCGGGTAGTAATAGGTCTTCCCGACGAGATCGAGCGAACCCAGCAGGCCGTTGAAGAGGGTGTTCTCGTAGAGGTCCGCGTACTGCGCGTCGTGATAGGCCAGATGCATCTTCCACTGGAAGAAGATCTCGCCGCAGCTCGCGCAAGTCTCGCAGTAGGCGTTGTTCCTCAGCGAGTAGTTCGGGCCAAAGCCCTCGGACGTCTCGCCGCTGCCGACGCCGCCCGTCACGTAGTACTTGCGATGGACGATGTTGTCCCAGAGCGATTTCACCGCGCTCTGATAGTCGGTGTCGTGGGTCTCGACCGCGACGTCCGCCATGCCAGAGTAGGTGTAGACGGCGCGGACGGCGTGGCCGACCGCCTCGTACTGCTCCACGACCGGCAGGTGACTCTGGTCGTACTCGGTTCCCCCCTTCCGGCAGTCGAGCAGGAACTTCGCGAGATGGATGTAGCGGTCGCCGTGTCCGTATCCTTCGACCTCGTTGACGAAACGGCCGAACCGGACGAGCGCCTGTTCCATCTCCTGGTGGCCGTCGAACCATTCCTGCTTCGGCGGCGGCCCGATGTGATCCGCCCAGCAGTCGGCGAGCTTCTTCGCCGCATTGTAGAGGCGCGCGTCTTTTCGTTCCGTCATCGAATAGTGGTTGATCGCCGACTCGATGAAGTAACCGCCGGTGTAGCCCTCGTGGTTGCCGCGGAAGTCGGGCGACCACGGCTGCGTCCACTTCGGCCGAGGCGTGCCGTCCGGGCGCGGCCGGCTCGGCGCCATGTCGGCGAGCGTGAAGGCCGTCTGCAGGTAGCCGTTTGGATGCTGCGCCGCGAGAATTGTCGGAATCCAATCGGCCAGCGTGGCGCGCATCTTCGCCTGCGCGGCAAGGATCTCGGCGTCCCCCTTCGCGTCGACCATCAGTGCCAGGCTCATCGCTTCGACCGTCTGGTGAACCCAGGCGTTCGAGAAGACGTAGCCCTTGTGCGCGGCGTGCGGCTCGCCGCGCAGCGCTTTCGCCGCTTCGATGAAGTTGTCGAGGCCGCCGGGCCCCTGCTGCAGATCGCTCCGATTCATCTGATCGATGCAGTACGGGATCCACGACACGATGAGCGACTTGATCCGGTGGTCCCAGAGCGGGCTGTCGATCGCGTAGCGAGTGATCCAGATAGGGGTCAGCTGCGCCGCCGGCGGCGGCAGCTCGACTTTGACGGAGAGCGTGGACGAGGCCGTCGTCGTGCCGGTGTCGGCCGTGACCTGCAGGACGTAGGTGCCTGGCGTCGAGAACGTTGCGGTCGTCATCGCGGCCTTCGCGTTCGCGAACTGCACGTCGCCCGGCCCCGACACCTTGCTCCAGGTCGTCGTCGGCGCAGGCCCTGGGTTCTCGACCGGCGCCGCGGCTGCGGCGTCCCTCGGCGCGCCCCCTCGCCCGCGGCGCGGCGGTTCGCCGTACCCAGCCCAACCGTTGAGATAGGTCTTGCCGCCCTCCATGACGACGCGATCGACGCCGGCGATGGCGCTGAGCGGCAGCGCCGCGGCCGATACACTCAACCGCTCCAGGAGCGAGCCCGTCGTCGCCGACACGACGGCCACGAGACCCGTATTCTTCATCATGTCGCGGCGAGTCATCGTCATGAGCCGATCTTGTACTCCTTCGCCGGCTCAGTGTCCATCAGCCGGGAGAGCAGGGATCAGGAGCCGGGAAGGTATCCCGACTGTTTCAGACGCAGGCAGGTTGACTCTTGAGCTCCGGACCTTCTGATCTTCTGATCTTCTATGAGGTTCTATTCACCTGCCGCGCGCGTTTTCAAGCCCCGCGTCACTTGTTCACCGGCGTCACGCCGGCTTTCTGCGCCGCTTGATTGAACGCGGCGAGATCCGCGGACAGCACTTCCTCGAGACGATCAGTCTCCGACTTCAGCTCCTTCTTCAGGTCGTCGAAGATCGGGACGATATTCGCGGTCGGCTTGCCCTCCCCGCGCAGCGTCATGCCGAGCAGCGACGCGAGGCGGTTGTTGGTTTTGATCGGGAAGTTGAGCGGATCCTGGCCACTCTGGTTCTTCACCTGGTAAAGGTCCTGCTCGATGGCGCTGAGATTGGCGGTCAGGCGATCGCCGGCCGCCTTGAGCTGCGCGTCCTGCGACTTCGTCAGCCGGTCCTTGATCTCGTCCTTCATGCGGCGGATCTGGACGACGGCGGTGTTCGCCTCGCTGACTTTGTCGCGGATCTGCAGGGCCAGTGTGAACTGCTGCTGCAGGTCGGCGTCGGAGATGTTGCGGAGCGGGTGCTTGCGGATCAGCAGCGGCTGCGTCTGCGAGGTGCCGTCGACGGTGAGGCGCACCTGATAGGCGCCCGGCAGCGCCATCGGTCCGTTCGTCGTCGCGCCCCACAGGATCATGCCGGGGAACGTCGTCGCGGCGGGATACTCGAGATTCCAGTTGGCGCGATTGAGACCCGCCGCCATCGGCGCCGTCGGCGCACCGCCGCGGCCGCGTCCGCCGCCGCCCTGATCGTCAGGCACGTCAGGGGGAGCACCCTCGGCACCTGCCGCACCTCCAGCACCCCCGCCCCTGGCACCCCCGGCGCGCCCAGCACCCCCCGCACCTCGCCCCCGCCCGCCGACGGCGCCCTGCAGCGTCTGGACGACCGCGCCTTTCGCGTCGAGGATTTCGAGGGTCAGCTTCTCGGGCGCCTTGTTCAGCACGTACGGTATCGACGCCGCCCCCGCGCCGCGGATCGCATCAGCGGGCTTGTAGAGAAAGAAGTCGCCGGCCGCCTCCTGCCCGTGCTGGCGCAGCGGCGCCAGATCGTCGAGGACGTAGAAGCTGCGCCCGTGTGTTGAGATCGCGAGGGAATTCGCCTCGACCCAGATATCCGAGACCTGCACGTCCGGCAGGTTGAGCGACAGCATCTGCCAGTGATCGCCGTCGTCGTAGGAGATGTAGAAGCCGTGCTGCGTGCCGGCGTAGAGCAGCCCTTTGCGCGTCGGATCCTCGCGCACGGAATGGACGTAGTCGTTGACCGGAATGCCGGTGACGATCTTCGTCCAGGTCCTGCCGAAGTCGTGCGTGCGGAAGATGTAAGGCGCTAGGTCCTCGAGCAGCGGCTTCTTGACCGCCGCGTAGGCAGCGCCCGGCTCGAACGACGACGCGTCGATGATGCTGACGCGGCCGAGATCCGGCATGTCCTTCGGCGTGACGTTCGTCCACGTCTTGCCGCCATCGCGGGTGACGTTGATGAGCCCGTCGTCCGATCCCGCCCACAGGATGTTGACGTCCTTCTTGCCGGGGCCGAGCGCGAACACCGTCGCGTAGATCTCGGGGCTGTTCATGTCGTGTGTGATCGGACCGCCTGACGGCCCCATCGTCTTCGGATCGTGGCGCGTGAGATCGGGACTGATCCTGTCCCAGTTCTCGCCGCCGTTACGCGTGCGCCAGACGTGCTGTGACGAGGCGAAGAGCACAGTCGGGTCGGCGGGAGAAAAGACGATGGGATAGGTCCACTGCCAGCGCTCGACGACCTCGGCCGACGTTTCGCCCGAGAACATCCGCGGGTAGGGATTGACCTCCTTCAGGTTGCCCGAGCGCCGATCGAGCCGCGTCAGGAGCGACCCGTTGTTGCCCCCGGCATAGAAGATGTCGGGATCTCGCGGGTCGGGCGCGATGTAGCCAGGTTCGGCGCCGCCGGCGTTGTAGGTCTCGGTTGAGGCGCCACGGCCGCCGCCCCCTCCACCACCGCCGCGCCCGCCGCGCCCGCTCGCGGGCTCGAGTGCGGAGTTGGCGTTGCTCGGCACGCAGATGGTGCTCGAATCCTGCTGCGCGCCGCAGAGGTGATACGGCACGTGCGCCGTTGAAATCACGTGATAGAGCTGCGCCGTCGGAAAGTCTTCGGCGGTCCAGCGCTGGCCCGCGGTAGCGGAGACGGTGCCGCCGCCGTCGTTGCCGAGCACGAGATGCTTGGGATCGTCGGGATCGACCCAGAGATCGTGATGGTCGCCGTGGGTACCGCCGCCGACGTTGGTCAGCGTCTTGCCGCCGTCGGTCGAGCGGTAGGCGCTGGTGTTGAGCAGATACACGGTGTCCTTGGCGGCCGTGTCGGCGATCACGTGCGTGTAGTAGAACGCGCGCTGCCGGATGTTACGGCTCTCGTTGACCAGCGTCCACGTGGCGCCGGCATCGTCGGACGCGAACAGGCCGCCGTGCTCGTTCTCGACGAGCGCGTAGACGCGGTTGGCGTCGGCGCCGGAAATAGCCACGCCGATTCGCCCGTCGACGCCGGAGGGCAGCCCCGGATTGCGGGTGATCTCGCTCCAGTGCTCGCCGCCGTCGGTGGACTTGAACAGTCCCGTCCCGGGTCCACCGCTCGACATCTGGTATTCGACGCGGTACGCCTCCCACATCGCCGCGTAAAGCACGTTGGGATTGCGGCGATCGAGCGCGATGTCGACAGCGCCGGTCTTGTCGTCGCGGAACAGCACTTTGCGCCAGGTCTTGCCGCCGTCGGTCGTCTTGAACACGCCCCGCTCGGCGCTGGGGCCGCCGTACTTGCCGAACACCGCCGCATAGGCGACGTCGGGGTCGGTCGGGTGGATGCGAATCTTCGAGATCGCGTCGACGGTGTCGTTGCCGAAGCCGGCGTGCGTCCACGTCTTGCCGGCATCGATTGATTTGTAGATGCCGTCGCCGCCCATGATGTCGCCGCGGATGCACGACTCGCCGGTCCCGATGTAGATGATGTCGGGATTCGATTCGGCGACGGCGACCGCGCCGACCGACGAACTGCTGATCTGCCCGTCGGTCACCGGCCGCCAGTGGTCTCCGGCGTCGACGGTCTTCCACAAGCCGCCGCCGCTCGCGCCGAAGTAGGCTTCGCTCGGACGTCCCTTGACGCCGGCGACCGCGATCGACCGGCCGCCGCGGTCCGGGCCGATGCTGCGCCATTGATAGGATTTCAGCACGACGTCGGCGGCCTGCCCGTTGGGCGGCGTCGGAGCGGCCTGCGTCGCGCGCCCCACAGACGTCTGGACGACCGGGCCAAAGAAAAGGGCGATGAGCGGCAGCAAGCCGCCCGTCAAACGGCGGACCGACGAAATCATGTGCACGAACCTCCAGCGTGAAGAAAGCAAAGTCTACTTGATTGAATGGCGGGCGAACCGTCAAACCGGCGAACGGCTTGTCGCTGCGCGAGACCGCGCAGGCGCGAGGCCGTGGCGCGAGGCTATCGACGGATCGCCCGGAGCGTGGCCGGAGCCGGCAGATCCGACACGTCCCAGCCGCCGCCCAGCGCCACGATGAGCTGAACCGCCGTCGTCATGCGGTCGGTCTGCAGCCCGACCATGGCCTCGAGACTGGTGAACACGGAATTCTGTGCGGTCAGCACGTTCAGATAGTTGTCGAGACCGTCGCGGTATCGGATCGAGGCGAGCTGTTGATAGCGCTGTGAGGCCGTGACGGCCAGCTGCTGCCGCGCCGTCTGATCCGCAAGCGTCCGGGTCGCCGCGAGGTCGTCTTCGACTTCCTTGAACGCGTTGAGCACGGTTTCGCGGTAGTTCGCGACCGAGGCGTTGTATTCCGCCTCGAACTGCCGTACGGCGGCGCGGCGCGCGCCGAAGTCCAGGACGGTTTGCGCGGCGCTTCCGCCGAGGGACCAGAAGAACATGCTCGCGCTGAGGAGCTTGACGACACTCGAGCTTTGGATGCCGGCCGACCCAATCAGCGAAACGTCCGGATAGTACGCGGCCTTGCCGACGCCGATCCGCGCGTTCGCCTCCGCCATCGCGCGCTCCGCTCCGGCGATGTCCGGACGCCGTTCGAGCAGCTGCGACGGCACGCCGGTGGGAACCTGGGGCGGCGTGGCATCGAGCGCGCGTACGGGCACCGAGAACGATCCCGCCGCATGCCCCGTCAGCAGCGCAATCGCATGCTCGAACTGCGCCCGCGCGCGCTCGACGGCCGTCGCGTTCGCCTCAGCGGTGCGGAGCGCCGTTTCCGCCTGCGCGACATCCTGTTCCGAGTCGATGCCGGTTCGATACAGGGTCTGCGTCAGCCGCAGCGATTCCTGGTAGTCCGAAACAGTTTGCGCGAAGAGCGCCTGCAGTGAATCCTGCCCGCGCAGCTCGAAGTAAGTTTCGGCGAGGGTCGCCTGCTGGCTGAGCGTTTCGTTGGCGAGCGTCGCGGCGCTCACCTGCGCGGCGTTGACGTTTGCTTCGATGGTGTTCCGCACTTTGCCGAAGAGATCCGGTTCCCAGGACGCGCTCACCGGCAGCGACACGGTATGGCGCGTGCCGCTGCTGACGACGGCGGCGGACGTGGGGGCGCCGCCGGTTCCGGTCACCGTCGTGGCGCTCGACGCGCCGTTGCTGCCCGACGCGCTGGCGTTCAGGCCAACCGAGACGGTGGGAAATTGCGTGGCGCGCGCGCTGTCGATGACGGCGAGGGCCGCCATGTAGTTCTCGAACGACTGCTTGATCGTCTGGTTGTTGACGAGCACCTGCTCTTCGAGCGCATTCAGTTCAGCGTCGCCGAAGACGTCCCACCACTTGCCGCGGATCATCGCATCCTGCGGGTTGGCCGGCCGCCAGCCGTTCGATTGCGCTTCCTGACTGCCGGGCTGGTTTTCCTTGTATTGCGATGGCGCGGGTTCGGGCAGCTGCGGCCGCTGATACGGCGGACCGACGTTGCAGCCGGCCACCACGGTTGCGGCGACGACCAGCGGGGCGACGAATCGCCGTGTCATCGCGCGTCCCCCGCGAGCCGGTAGCCGAGTGGGCGCGGCCGATCGCGCCTGATCCACAGGCGCAGGCGATCGAGCATCAGGTAGACGACCGGCGTCGTGTAGAGCGTGAGCACCTGGCTGACCAGCAGTCCGCCCAGGATCGTCAGGCCGAGCGGCCGTCGCAGCTCCGAGCCGATGCCGCCCCTGAAGGCCAGCGGAACGGCGCCGAAGAATGCCGCGGCGGTCGTCATCAGGATCGGCCGGAAGCGCAGGACACAGGCCTGCAGGATCGCGTCTGCGCTCGCCAGGCCCTGCTCGCGCTCGGCCTGCAGCGCGAAGTCGATCATCATGATCGCGTTCTTCTTCACGATGCCGATCAACAGGATGATGCCGATCAACGAGATGACATCGAGCTCCGCGTCGAACAGCACCAGCGTGATGACCGCGCCGAGCGACGCCGACGGCAGCGTCGTGAGGATCGTGATCGGATGCACGAAGCTCTCGTAGAGGACGCCGAGCACGATGTAGACGGCAAGAATGGCCGTGGCGATCAGCAGCGGTTCCGAGTCGAGCGACGCCTGAAACTGCTCGGCCGTTCCGGAGAACGCGCCGTGGACGGTGGTCGGAATGTGGAGCTGCGCCTGGAGGGCGGCGATCGCTCTGGTCGCCTCGTCGAGCGAGCCGCCTGGCGCCAGATTGAACGACACGGTCGACGACGGATAGAGGCCAGAGTGGTTGACCGAGAGCGGCCCGGTCAGCGGCCGGAACGTCGAGAGCACGGCGAGCGGCACCGCTCCCGACGCGCTCTCCACGTAGGTGCTGCGCAGGGCGTCGGGGCTCTGCGTGAACTGCGGCTGTGCTTCGAGCACGACGTGATACTGGTTGAGGGTCTTGTAGATGGTCGACGCCTGCGCCTGGGAGAAGTTGTAGTTCAGCGCGCTGTCGATATCGGACGCGGTGATGCCGAGCCGCGCCGCCGTCGGCCTGTCATACGTCACGTAGGCTTCGAGGCCGCCGGTCTGGAGGTCGGAGCTGACGTCGGCCAGCGCCGGGAGCTTCGCCATCTCGCGGGCGAGGAGCGGCACGTACTTCTTCAGATCCGCGGTCGAGTCGGCCTGCAACGTGTACTGATACTGCGAATTCGACTGCCGCCCGCCGACGCGGAGATCCTGCGCGGCCTGCAGGAAGGTCTGCGCCTCGCGGATCGCCAGGAGCTTGGGGCGCAGACGGTTGACGACGTCGGTCGCGCTGGCTTTCCGTTCCTCGAGCGGCTTCAGCGCGATGAACATGAACCCGCTGTTGGTCGCCCCCTGGCCGCCGGTGAAGCCGACCACGTTTTCGACCGCCGGGTCGGCGCGGACGATCGCCACGGCCCGTTTCAGCGCGGCGTCCATCTTCTCGAAGGACGAGTCCTGCGTCCCCTGCAGGCCGCCGGTGATCGCGCCGGTGTCCTGCTGCGGGAAAAAGCCCTTCGTGATCCGCGTCAGGTAGAGGACGTTCAATCCCATCGTCACGAACAACAGCAGCAGGACGAGCGGCGCGTGGTCGCGCAGGACCCAGGCCAGGCTCCGCTCGTAGCCGCGGCGAAGCCCGTCGAACCCCGCTTCGATCGCGAGGTACAGGCGCCCGTGCCGCTCGCCGTGCTGGCGCGGCCTCAGCAGCAGTGAACACAGCATCGGCGTCGTCGTCAGCGAGAGCATCATGGAAATCAGGATCGCGACCGACAGCGTCACCGCGAATTCCCTGAACAGGCGCCCGACGATGCCGCCCATCATCAGGATCGGAATGAACACGGCGAGCAGCGACAGCGTGATCGACAGCACCGTGAAGCCGATCTCGGCGGCGCCGGTGTAGGCGGCCGCCAGCCGTCCCATCCCCTGTTCCAGGTGGCGCGTGATGTTCTCCATCACCACGATCGCGTCGTCGATGACGAACCCGGTCGAGATCGTCAGCGCCATCAGGCTGAGATTGTCGAGCGAGTAGCCGAGCATGTACATCGCGGCGAACGTTCCGATCAACGAGACCGGGACGGCCACGCCGGGGATGATGGTCGAACGCCAGTCGCGCAGGAAGACGAAGACGACGAGGATGACCAGGAAGACCGACAGCATCAGCGTTCGCTCGACTTCGTGCAGCGACGCGCGGATCGTCGTCGTGCGATCGAGGACGAGCGTGATCTTCTGCGCGGTCGGGATCGCCGCCGACAGCGCCGGCAGCGCCGCCTTGATCCGATCGACGGTCTCGATGACGTTCGCGCCAGGCTGCTTGAAGACGTTGACGCTGACCGATTCCGCGCCGTTGACGTAGCCGCCCGAGCGGACGTTCTCGTTGGCGTCGACGACGCTGGCGACATCGTCGAGGCGGATGCCGGCGCCGTTGCGGCTGGCGATGACCAGCGGCTTGTAGTCGGCGGCCTTCGACAGCTGATCGTTGACCTTGATGTAGCTCGTCGTCTGGCCGTCGGCGATGCTCCCGGTCGGGGTATGCGCGTTCTGGCTGCGCAGGAACGTCGCGACGTCGGAGAGCCGCACGCCGTAGTGCTCGAGTTGCAGCGGATTGATCTCGACCCGGACGGCCGGCAGCGACGATCCGCCGACCGTCACCTGCCCGACGCCGGGAATCTGCGACAGCGTCTGCGCCAGGATGGTGGAGGCGGCGTCGTACATCGCGGCGCGGTCGTAGCTCTTCGACGTAATGCCGATGATGGCGATCGGCGCGTCGGCCGAGTTGACCTTCCGGTAGGCGGGATTCGACGGCAGGTTGGCTGGCAGGTAGGTGCGCGCCGCGCTGATCGCCGCCTGCACGTCGCGCGCGGCGGCGTTGATGTTGCGGTTCAGGTCGAACTGCAGCGAGATCGACGTCGAGCCGGTCGCGCTGCGCGACGTCATCTCCGAGATGCCGGCGATATGGCCGAACTGCCGTTCGAGCGGTGTCGCGACCGCCGCGGCCATGACGTCCGGACTCGCGCCGGGCAGGCTCGCGTTGACGCTGATCGTCGGCGAGTCGATCTCCGGCAGCGGCGAGACCGGCAGCACCATGAATGCGATGCCGCCGGCAATCGCCACGGCGGCGGTCAGCAGGATCGTCGCGATCGGCCGGCTGATCGCCGGCGCAGAGAGGTTCATGCCTGCTCTCCGAGCGGCAGATCGAGCTGCACGCCGGGGTCCGCCCGGTGCGGCTGCAGCCGCCGGCTGATGCGATCGAACCAGAGGTAGATCACCGGCGTCGTGTAGAGCGTCAGGATCTGGCTGAGGAGCAGCCCGCCGACCATCGCGATGCCCAGCGGCCGCCGCAGTTCGGCGCCGATGCCGCTGCCGAGCGCGAGCGGCAGTCCTCCGAACAGCGCCGCGAGCGTCGTCATCAGGATCGGCCGGAACCGGAGCAGGCTCGCCTGGTAGATCGCCTCTTCGGGCTTCTTGCCTTCCGTGCGTTCGGCCTGCAGCGCGAAGTCGACCATCATGATGCCGTTCTTCTTGACGATGCCGATGAGCAGCACGATGCCGATGATGCCGACGATGCCGAGATCCTGGCGGAACAGAAGCAGCGCGAGCAGCGCGCCGACGCCAGCCGACGGCAGCGTCGAGAGAATCGTCAGCGGGTGGATGAAGCTCTCGTAGAGCACGCCGAGAACGATGTAGACGGTGACGAGCGCGGCGAGCACCAGCAGGCCTTCGTTGGTGAGCGAGTTCTCGAAGCTGGCCGCGGTGCCCTGGAAGCGCGTCTGCAGGTTGATCGGCGTGTGGAGGCTCGCGGTCGCGGCGTTGACGGCGTCGACAGCCTGACTGAGGTGCACGCCGGGCGCGAGATTGAACGAGATCGTCACGACCGGAAACTGGGCCTGGCGGTTGATGGTGAGCGGCGTCTGCGTCTTCTTGATGGTGGCGAATGCCGCCAGCGGCACGGCGAGGCGCGTGCCGTTCGTCGTCGTCGTCGCCGCCGCTCCGCCGCCCCCGCCGCCGCCGGCGGCAGCCTGGATGACCGTGCCGGCGCCCGTCGTGGGCGCCACGGCTCGCGACTGCGCGGCGCTTCCGAGCAGGCTGCTGCTCGATGCCGTCGTCAGCGTGCCGCCACGCGCGGCGGTCGAGACGACTGGAGTGGCGCTCGGCGCCAGTTCCGACGGCGCCGCGGCCGCGCCGCCGCCACCGCGTCCGCCGGCCGCCGGCGCGCCCGCGGCCGCGGCAGCCTCCAGATAGATGTCCTCGAGCCGTTCGGGGCCCGTCTGGAAGCGCGGGTCGGCCTCCAGGATGACGTGATACTGATTCGTCTGCGTGTAGAGTGTCGTCACCTGGCGCTGCCCGAAGGCGTCGTAGAGGGTGTCGTCGATCGCCTGCGGCGTGATGCCGAGCCGCGACGCCGTCACGCGATCGATCGCCAGGGTCACGGCGTTGCCCTGCGGCTGCTCGTCGGTCGCGACGTCCTGCAGCTGCGGCAGCGCGCGCAGCGCGGCGACGATCCGCGCCGTCCACGTCCCGAGCTCGCCGCTGTCGGGATCCTCGACGGTGTACTGGAACTGGGTCCGGCTGACGCGATCCTCGACGGTGAGGTCCTGCACCGGTTGCAGATACGCCTGGATGCCGGAGACGTTCGCCAGTTTCGGGCGCAGCCGCTGAATCGCGTCGGCCGCGCTGATGCCGCGAGTGTCGAGCGGCTTCAGGTTGACCTGCATGCGGCCGCCGTTGAGCGTCGTGTTGGTGGCGTCGACGCCGATGAACGACGACAGCGAGTCGACCGCCGGATCGTCGAGGATGATGCGGGCGAGGGCCTGCTGCCGCGTGCTCATCGCGTCGAAGCTCGTCGCCTCCGGTGCCTGCGAGACCACCTGGATGATGCCGGTGTCCTGGATCGGGAAGAATCCCTTGGGGATGGAGTAGTAGAGGAGCGCCGCGGTCAGCAGCGTGACGACCGCGACCGCGAGGACGAGCGTTTGGCGTTCGAGCACCCACCGCAGCGTGCGGCCGTAGAAGGCGATCACATCCTCGAAGACACGCTCCGACCAGCGGTAGAACCGGCCTTCCTGCTCCGGCGGCGTGTGGCGCAGCAGCTTCGACGCCATCATCGGCGTCAGCGTCAGCGACACGACGGCCGAGATCAGGATCGTCACCGCGAGCGTCACCGCGAATTCCCGGAACAACCGGCCGGTGATGTCCTGCATGAAGAGCAGGGGAATCAGCACGGCGATGAGCGACACCGTCAGCGACACGATCGTGAAGCCGATCTCCTCCGATCCTTTGAGCGCCGCCTCGAGCGGCGCCATGCCGTGTTCCAGGTAGCGGCTGACGTTCTCGATCATCACGATCGCGTCGTCGACGACGAATCCCGTGGCGATTGTCAGCGCCATCAGCGTCAGGTTGTTGAGGCTGTAGCCGAGGCCGTACATCGCCGCGAACGTGCCGACCAGCGACAGCGGCACCGCGACTGACGGGATGATCGTCGCGCGCCAGGAGCGCAGGAACACGAAGATGACGGCGACGACCAGTCCGATCGTCAGCATCAGCTCGAACTCCACGTCGGCAACCGAGGCCCGGATCGTCACCGTGCGGTCGGTCAGCGTCTGCACGCTGATCGCCGCCGGCAGGCTCGCCTGGAGCTGCGGCAGGAGCGCCTTGATCGAGTCCACCACCTTGATCGTGTTGGCGTTCGACTGCCGCTGGATGTTGACGATGATCGCCGGCGTCGTGTTCATCCACGCGGCGAGCTTGGCGTTCTCGACGCCGTTGACGATGCCGGCGACGTCGCGCAGCATCACCGGCGCGCCGTTGCGGTAGGCGACGACGACCTGGCGGTACTGATCGGCCGACGTCAGCTGATCGTTCGCGTCGATCGTGTAGGCCTGCTGCGGGCCGTTGAGGGTGCCCTTGGCGCCGTTGACGCTCGTCGACGCGATCGCCGAGCGGACGTTCTCGAGCGTGAGTCCGTACGACGCGAGCGACGCCGGGTTCGCCTGGATGCGGACGGCCGGTTTCTGTCCGCCCTGGATCGTCACCAGGCCGACGCCGTTCAGCTGCGAGATCTTCGGCGCCAGCCGCGTGTCGGCGAGGTCCTGCACGGCGGTCAGCGACATCGATGTCGACGTCAACGCCAGGGTGAGGATCGGCGCGTCGGCCGGATTCGTCTTGCTGTAGGTCGGGGGAATCGGCAGGTCGGTCGGCAGGAAGCCGCTCGCCGAATTGATCGCCGCCTGTACTTCCTGCTCGGCGACGTCGATGTCGATCGCCAGATCGAACTGCAGCACGATGACCGAGGCGCCGCCCGACGAAGTCGACGTCATCTGCGACAGTCCCTGAATCTGCCCGAACTGCTTTTCGAGCGGGCCGGTGACGGTCGAACTCATGACGTCCGGGCTGGCTCCCGGGTACAGCGTCTGGACCTGGATGGTCGGGTAGTTGACTTCCGGCAGCGCCGAGATCGGCAGCTCGCGGAACGCTACGAACCCGACCAGCAGGATCGCGACCATCAGCAGAATCGTCGCGACCGGCCTCAGGATGAAAGGCCGGGAGGGGTTCATCGTCCTGGCCCCGGTGCCGGTCCGCGCCCGGGCGTTCCCTGTTTCGCCGCCGCGCCGCGCTGTCCGCGCTGGCCCCGCTGCGCGTCGGCGTCCACAATCTTGGCGCCGTCCTGCAGCCGATCAAAGTTGCTGGTGACAACGGTGTCGCCGGGATTGAGGCCGTCGATCGCGGCTTGATCGCCTTCGGTGTTGGAGACCGTGATGTTACGCAGCACGGCGGTCTGGTTCGGCTGTGCCAGATAGACGAACGCCTGCGGCCCGTTGTACTGGACCGCGACGGTCGGAATCAGCTTCGTGTTGCGCAGGGTGTCGACCTGCAGGCGCGCGCTGACGAACTGGTTCGCGAAGAGCGCGCCCTGCGGATTGGCGAACAGGGCGCGCAGCTTCACCGTGCCGGTCGTGGTGTCGACCTGGTTGTCGAGGCTGAGCAGCTTGCCCGAAGCGAGTTTCGTCGACTGGGCGCGATCGTAGAGGTCCACCGTCAAGGTACGCCCGGTGCGCAGCTGCTTCTGGACCTCCGGCAGATGGTCTTCGGCGACGGAGAAGACGACGGTGATCGGATCGACCTGCGTGATCGTCGCGATTGTGGTACCGCTGCCCGCGAAGACGGTGTTGCCGGCGTCGATCAGGCGGAGGCCGATGCGTCCGGCGATCGGCGCGACGATGTGGGTGTAACTGAGCTGCACCTCGTCGTACTGCACGGCCGCCTGGTCGTTGGCGATCGTTCCCTCGTCCTGTGCGACGACGGCGCGCTGGTCGGACACGGTTTGTTCCGGGATGGCGTGATCCTCGAGCGCGTTCTCGTAGCGCTGCAGATCGGTTTGCGCCTGCTGGATCGCCGCCTGATCGCGGTGGAGCGTCGCCTGTGCCTGTTGCAGCTGCGCCTCGGTCGGCCGCGGATCGATCTCGACGAGCAGCTGCCCCTGCTTGACCAGCTCGCCTTCCTTGTAATTGACCGACAGCACCCGGCCGCTGACCTGGCTGTAGACGTTGACGGTCGTCTGCGGCGTCACCGTGCCCATGGCGTCGAGGTAGATCGGCATCTCTCCGGCCCGCGCCTGCGCGAGGTTCACCGGGGTTGCGTCGCCGCTGAAGCTGACACCGCGGCCGCCGCGGCCGCCGCCCGCCCCCGCCTCAGCCGCAGCGGGACGTTTGTGAAGCAACGGCAACAAAAGTACGGCCGTCACGGCCAGGACAAGGAGCCACGCGAGCCAATGCCGTGTCTTGTGCGGATGACGCAGAGTGGACGCGGTAGGCGACGGGCGAAGCGGCTCGTGCATTGAAGTCCAACGCGGGCAGTTCGGCGCGCGCGTCCGTGGCCCGGCTGTGCAGAACGCGAGCCAATCGCGAGCCGCGTCCCCCCTGGACGAGAGAACTCATAGAATTTTCACTGCACGAGCTCCGCGCTCGCCGTGCCCGGGCTGCCGCCGCCTGCCGTCGTGGCGTTCTTATTTCGCTCGACTCAGTCGCCGCTGGCGGCGAAGACGATCGCCAGGATCGCAAAGAACACGCCCGCGCCGGACGCGATGCCGATCGCGACCGCCTTGGCGGTGCTCGCGCCGCTCGTTTCAGTGGTGACGCGCGCCAGCTGCGCGATCGGGAGGTCGATCGGCGGCTCGGGAATGCGCGTGTTCCGCTGCACGACGATCTTCTCGCCGCTCGCGGCCATCAGCGTGCCGTGCAGCACGTGGCCGTCGGTGCGCTCGACCCGTACCTTGCTGCCGGCCGGCAGTCGCTGCGCGTAGTCCGCCATCGTGCGCGTGTCGGCGATCGACGCCTGCGGCGTGGCCGTGACCGGCGTTCGCCCCGCGGATGCGCAGCCAGCCGCCGGTGTGATGAGTGCCAGACAGATCAGCATCGAAACCAGTCGTCTCATATGACCTCGTCATCCCGCGTGAAAGCGGCCACCGCGTTAGAAATCGATCCCCAACCCCGCGCGGAACAACACTTCGTCGACGCCGCCGCGGAACATCACCCGCATGTCGCCCGTGAAGAAGGCGCGCCGCGTCATGTAGGCCTTGAACCCGCCTTCGGCGAAACCCCGCGTCAGGAACCGGTGCTCCGGCCCGTCGCTCGCTGCCGGCATCACGAACGTCGACGTGCGTGTCACGCTGTCGAAGACGTAGATCGGCTGGAAGTCTTCGGTCACCGTTTCGCGCGCCAGCTCTACGCCGGCGCCGAGATGCGGGTGGAACCACTGATTCCGGAAGAACTGGTACTGCTGGCCGATAGAGACGTTGGTCTCGCGAATCGCGGCGCGCGACGAGGTGTAGGCCGTCTGACCGTCGACGACGAACGCGTGCGTCTGGAATTGGTGATCGCGCGTCCCGGCACCGAAATCAATCTGGGTCTTGAGATGTTCCGTCCAGTACCACCCGGCGCCGGCGCCCCCATAGAGAATCGAGTTCAGCCAGTTGTCGTAGTACACGTAGGCCTGTTCCTTGCGCAGGTTCTGCCAGCCGGCGGAGACGTGCAGGTCGGCGCGCGGCAGCTGGATTGCGGGTAGGGCCTGGGAGAGGAGCGAAACGAGAAGCAGAGCCTTCATGACCGGGAAGGCGCGGCGGAGGCGGAAAGTGGCTCAGTGCGGCGCGTCGCCGCACCGAGCCGTCAGGCGTCCGTCAGTGACTGGAACAGGTGTCGGCGAGGTGCTTGATCGCGACGACGCGAAGTTGCGGTGTGGCCCCTTTGGCCACCTTCGTCTCGGTCTGTTCTTCCGACCCCGGCAGCTTCGTCTTCATCTTGATCTTCGCGTCTCCCTCTCCGGCCGGGATGGCGACGCCGGTGACCTCGACCTTATGGCCGACGTGCTCCTGCAGCTCGATCTTCTCGGAGGGCACCAGGTCGTACTTCGTCACACTCATCACCTCGCCGCTGGTGCCGACCACCTCGGTGGTCTTGACCGGCTCGACCTTGTCGAGGGTGTAAGTTTTGGCTTCAGTGCCGGTCTGTAGACACCCCGTGAAGGTGACTTCCTTGGCGTGTTCGGCCGTGATCTTCGTCTGAGCGCCGGTCGTCGTCGCGGGATCCTGCTGGGCGTACGCCTGCATGCCCAAGAGCGTTGCGACGGCCGCCGCGCCCGCTGTCATCGTGAACAACCGCTTCATGCTGACCTCCTTGCTCAAAGGTTCGGCGAAGGGTCCTGCACATGGCGGGCCGTCGCGGGACGGCGATCCAGCTGAGCCGATCGCCGTCCCGTGCCTGAGGTGGCGTTACTGCTGGGTGGCCTTCTTTTTCGGGGACGTTCCGACGTCCACCGGCTTTGGCGCGTCGAGCTTGAGGTTGAACGCGGCGAGCGACGCGCTGACCGCCGCCGACTTCGCGAAGAGCGCGTTGGCGTCCGCCAGCACTTTCGGGGCGTCCGTCTTCGAGTCGGCGTAGGCCTTCATCGTCACCGACGTCGGCCACATTCCGCCCATCATGCCGTTTTTCGCCTGGCCGATCTTGCCGGTCAGACTCGGATCGTTGCCGCGGCCGCCGCCACCGCCGCCGCGCCCGAACCCGGCGGCGCCGGGCGGCAGCTTCGTGAGCATCGCCGCCGTGTCGGTCTTCAGCGAGTCGAACGCGCTCTTCACGTCGGCCGGGATGTCACTCTTCGCCGCGACGTCGCCGGCCAGCTGCGCGATCTGGCGGTTCAGCGACGCGACGCCCGCCGCCGCCTGGCTGGCGCGCTTCTGCAGATCGTGCATGTCCATCGCCATGTCGAAGAGCTGCTTGCGCTGCGCCTCCGTCAACACGACCTCAGGATCGCCGACGACCTTCAGCGGCTTGCTGTCGATCGTCTTGCCGTCGACGGCGAGCGCCACGGTGTAGCTGCCGCCGAGGACCATCGGTCCCGGCGTGGCGCCGCCTCCGCCGCCGCGCCCACCACCACCGCCTCCGCCGCCCCCGCCGCTGTCGCAGCCGTAGCCGAACAGATCCGCCGCCGGCGTGGGGGCCGCACCTTCGCCTTGCGCGCCCCGCGCTCCTCGCCCACCGGGTGCCCCCTGCGGCGCCGGAATCGGCTGGACGCGCAGATCCCAGCACGCCGAGTTGATGCCCGCCTTCACCGCATTCGAGGGGATGGCAATCTCGCGAAGCTCGCGTCCCGCCGTGTCGCTGATCTTCAGCTTCACGTCAGTCGGCTTGCTCTTGACGAAATACGACACCACCGCCGACTGCGGCGGGTTCTCGCCGTAGAAGACCTGGTTGCCCCAGAACTCATAGTTGCGGTCGCGGGCCGGGCGCCGGTACATCGACGCCGGCGGCGGCGTGAACAGCTTCGCATCGGTGTTCTTCGCCGCCGCGTATTCCTGGATCGGCTCGGCGTGATCGAGCACCCAGATGGCGCGCCCGTGCGTCGCCAGCACGATCGCGTTGTCGCGCGGATGTTGCACGACCTCGTCGACGCGCACCGTCGGCAGGTTCCACTTCGGGCGGCTCCACGACGCGCCGCGGTCCGTGGACACGAAGAGACCCGTCTCGGCGCCCGCATACAGCACGTCGGGGTTCCTCTGATCCTCGGTGATGCACTTGATCACGTCCCCCTTCAGCCCGCCGTTGAGCGATGCCCACGTCTGGCCGAAGTCCTTGGTCGCGTAGATGTAGGTGTCGTAATCGTTGAGACGATGGTTGTCGATCGTCACGTAGGCGGTACCCGACTCGTAGCGCGACGGCGCCACGCGCGAGACGTAGCCCCCCTTCGGCGCTCCCGGCAGCTTCTGGTAGACGTCGTTCCAGTT
Organism: Vicinamibacterales bacterium; assembly: GCA_036496585.1. Taxonomy (NCBI): domain Bacteria; kingdom Pseudomonadati; phylum Acidobacteriota; class Vicinamibacteria; order Vicinamibacterales; species Vicinamibacterales bacterium. The sequence goes on along the minus strand of DASXLB010000066.1, from coordinate 86,021 downwards.
CTTGCCGCCGTCTCTGGTCACCTGCAACCGGCCGTCGTCGGTACCGGCGTAGAGAACGCCCGCCGTCTTCGGCGACTCGGCCAGCGCCACGATCGTGCCGTAGGCGACGATGCCGTCGTTCTTGGCGATCGTGATGTCGCTGCCCTTGAGGCCCATCGTCACGATCTGCTCGCGGTCCGAGTCTTCGCCGGTCGTCAGATCCGGGCTGATCTCGCTGAACGTCAGGCCGCGATCCGGCGCCTTCAGCACTTTCTGTGCGCCGAGGTAGACCGTCGCCGGATCGTGCGGCGAGATGACGATCGGCGTGTCCCACTGGAAGCGGTAGGGAGGCTGGCCGGCCGGCGGCTGCGGCCGGATCGAGATCGTCTCGCCGGTGACGCGGTCGACGCGGATGACGTTGCCGTCCTGCGACTCGCTGTAGATGACGCGGTTGTCCTTCGGATCCTGCAGGACGACGAAGCCGTCGCCCCCCTGGATGGTCTCCCACTCGAAGTTGGCGATGCCGGCGGCGCCGCGCACCTGGCTGGGGCCGCACCAGTCGTAGTTGTCCTGCATCCCGCCGCAGATGTTGAACGGCGTCGAGCTGTCGAGGCTGACGTGGTAGAAGAGCCCGACCGGCAGGTTGGGGAAGAACGTCCAGGTCTTCGCTTGATCGAAGGTCTGGGCGAGACCGCCGTCGTTGCCGATCAGCATGTGGCTCGAGTTGTGCGGATCGATCCAGATGGCGTGATGATCGGAATGGATGGCCGAGGCGGCCGCCGTGTTGATCGACTTGCCGCCGTCGGTGGACAGCTGCAGATCGACGCCGCCCATGACGATCACGTCGTCGTCATTGGGGTCGATGCGGACCTGGCTGAAATACATCGGGCGGACGTTGTTGTTGTTCACCTTCCGCCAGGTGGTACCGCTGTCGTCGGAGCGATAGAGTCCCGTCGCGCTCGCGTCGACCGACGTCGCGAGGCCGCGGCCGCCGCCGAATTGCTGCGGCGCTTCATCTGGATTGCCGGCTGGCGCAGCTTCGGCGCCCGCCGCCCCGCGCCCCGCGCCGCGGCCGCCCGCCGCGCCAGCGCCGCCCGCGGCGGCCGCGCCGCCCGCCCCGGCGGCCGCGGCACCGCCGCCGCGTCCGGCCGCTGGCCCTTCGATGAGCGCGTAGAGGACGTTCGGGTGCCGGCGGTAGACGTCGAGCGCGATCCGTCCCAGCGATCCATCCGGCAGCCCGGTCTTCAGCCGCGTCCAGACCTCGCCGCCGTCGGTGGACTTCCAGATGCCGCTGCCCGGTCCGCCGCCGTTCATGCAACAGGCCGTGCGCCGGCGCTGATAGCTCGACGCATACAGGATCTGGTCGTTGGCCGGGTCAATCGCGAGGTCGTTGGCGCCCGTGTCGTCGTCGACCTTCAGCGTCTGTTTCCATGTCTTGCCGCCGTCGGTCGTCTTGAACACGCCGCGCTCGCCGCCGGGCCCGAACAGCGGCCCCGCTGCGGCGACCCAGACGACGTCGTTGTTACGGGGATCGATGATGATGCGACTGATGTGCTTCGAGGCCTTGAGGCCGACATTCGCATAGGTCTTGCCGCCGTCGACCGACTTGTAGACGCCGTCGCCCCAGGACGTGCTCTGGCGGTTGTTCGATTCGCCCGTGCCGACGTACAAGAGATCGGGATTGCTCTGCGAGACCGCGATGTCGCCGATCGACATCAGCCCATGGTCCTGGAACTGCGCCTCGAAGGTCGTGCCGTTGTTGGTCGTCCTCCAGACGCCGCCGTGCGCCGAGCCGACGTACCAGATGTTGGGATTGGCCTCGTAGACGGCGATGTCAGAGATGCGCCCCGACATCGAAGCCGGGCCGATCGGCCGCCAGTGGAGGCTGTCGAACGGACCGGCCGGTGCCGCGCCCGTCTGCGCGCGTCCGACGAGCGACGGCGAGGCGAACGCCAGCGCCGCCGCCAGGCCGGCCGCGATCACGCGATAGGTTTTCATGAACGATTCTCCGGAATGTGGACCCACTACCGGCGAGAGTATATTCCGGGGAGTGCGCCCGCAGGCGAGCGGCCGTGACGCGACGCAGACGCCGCGCCAGGCTAGGCCGGGACAGATCGCGGGACTTTCACCACATACGTGCCTGCGACGCGATCGTGCCAGGTCTGGCCGTCGGGATCCCAGAGCATCCAGAGAAAGCCGAGCCCCGCGACGATCAGCGAGAAGATGCCGGTCAGGCCCCGCACCAGCGATTCGGCGAATTCGAGCGGCCGGCCGTCGATGCGGACCACGCGCAGCTGGCAGATCATGCCGCCCGGCGTTGTCCCCTTCCACGTCCAGAAGCCGACATGGTAGATGAGCGCGAAGAACACCATCAGCCGATCGCCGAAGTCGCCGTGGCGATCGAGGCTGAGCAGCTGGACGATGACGGCAATCGCCACCGCGTCGAGCGCCAGCGCCGCCAGCCGTTCGCCGAACGCGGCCTTTTGAAACGCCGTGACGCTCGTCCCGTTTCCCGGCACGCTGCCGGCATCCGCCGTGAGCCGGCTGGCGTCTTCAGGCGGGAGGCTCGCGAACGGCGGGACCGCCGGTTGCGGCGCGTCGACGTCTCCAGCGTGAAGGCTGGCGCCGCCCAATGCGTCGAGCGGCGCCGGTGCCGCCGGGGTCGGAGGGAGCACGACCCGCGCCGGCTTCGGCGGCTTCGGGTTCTCGCGACGGTACGAGCCGTAGAACGCCAGCGTGGCGGAGCCGAGCCCGAACACGCCGGCCAGGATCCACGTCAGCATGCCGATGACGGGAATCATGTAGGCGACGGTCATCAGCGCCGAACCGATCACGAACGATCGCAGCGACTCGCCGCGATCCGCCGGATCGTCCTGCGGCATGGCGCTCATGCCGATCCAGCGCGCGAAACCGATGCGGCCGAGGACGGCTGCGGCGACGACCGCGCAGAGCACGAACGGAATGACCACGAGGCCGATGACCGACGCGGCGAGCAGGACGCACACAGGGCCGACCAGCAGCAGCACCAGCAGTCCGGCGAAAAAGGCGCTGAACGGCGTCGACCGCAGCGTCGTCGCGCAGGTGCGGACGGGCGCGTCGAAGAGGACACTCAGGCAGAGATTCAGGAAGAAGAACACCGCCGCCACCAGCCACACCCAGCCGAGCGACGGCACGATCGGGCGGCCGAGCAACAGGCCTTTCGTGAGCCAGGGCACCAGATTGCGCAGGCCCTCGCCGAGTCCCGCCGTGCCGACGACGACCTGCGTGCCTCCCGGCGAAAAGCTCGTCGGCGTGTCAGCGCCCCCGACGACGACGAAGTCCCCGGCCACCTTGGCCCCCTCGGCGATCTGCGCCGTGCCGGCCACCACCACCAGCTGGCCGTCGATCACCGCGGTGCTGGCGAGATCGACCTTGCCGAGGACGACGACGACGTCCTCGCTGACGTGGCCTTCGATGCGGGCGTCGCCGCCGATGACCACGATCTGGCGCACCGTGTCGTCGTGGCGCAGCGTGAAGTTCTGGAGGATGCGCAGCGTCGGCCGGTCGATGTCGTCGAACGACACGTTGACGCGCTGGGCCGAGGCGGCCGCAGGCGCCGCGAGCAGCAGCACGAGCGCAAGTCCGGCGAGCCGGCGGTATCGGAGCATCATCGTGATGCCGTCCTTTCGAGAAACAGGTAATTGAGGGCCGCGCCAAACAGCGCGCAGGCCAGTCCCATCAGCACGACGAGTCCGACGATGTAGCCCAGGAGCGGCTGGATGAGCGCACGCCAGATCACGCCGCCGGCGTTGCTGGTTGCGACGATCGACGCCGGCAGCGGCGGCGCCGCCCACGTCGCGTAGACCGCCAGCGCGACCAGCGTCATCGACACCGCCTGCCACGCGAGCGGCCACGTGAACCAGGCGCGCGCATACCACGGCCGGCCGGCCCAGGCGTCGACCGCCTCGAGCAGGCGCGGCAGCAGCGTCGACGGCGCGGTCGGCATGGGGAGCCGCGCCAGCTCGTCGCGCATGCGCCGCTCGAGATCATCGAACGACAGCGGTCCCCCCTAGCAAGCGGCGCAGCGTCTCGCGTCCGCGGTGGATGTCGGTCTTGACCTTGGGCAACGAGACGCCGAGTGTGTCGGCGATCTCCCGGTAGCTGGCGCCGTCGAAGTGGAACAGCACCAGCGGCACGCGCTGGTGATCCGGCAGGCCGCGCACGGCCTGTTCGAGCGCCGCACCCAGATCCGCCCGTTCGAGCTGCTCGACGATCGGCAGCACGTCGGCGGCAATCCCGTCGGCGTAGCCGGCGCGCCCCTCGTCGCTCAGCTCGCTGAAGAACCGCCAGCGGGAGCGGTAGCGCGCCAGGTGGTTCAGGCACACGTTCCGCGTCGTGGTCTTCAGCCAGCCGGCGGCGGCCGGGCTCCTGACGACCTCGTCGTAGCGCTGGAACGCGCGGAGGAATACGGTCTGGGCCGCATCCTCCGCGTCGGCGGGGCTGCCGAGGAGCCGCACCGCCGTGGCGAATACCATGTCCTGGTACCTCCGCACGAACGCCTCGAACTCGTGAGGGGCGTTCACTGGAGGGGAAAACCCGGCAGGCGCGGGAAAGTTGCAGCCACCTCTGTGCGATAGACTATGCCGCCATGAGGAACAAAATCATCGTCGGCGTCGTTCTGATCTTGAGCGGGTTTGCGGTCGGCCGGGCCAGCCAGCCCGCGCCGTCACACATCTACGAGCTGCGCACCTACACGGCCGCGGAGGGCAAGCTCGACGCGGTCAACGCGCGCTTCCGCGACAACACCCGCCGCATCTTCGACCGCCACGGCATGAAGAGCGTCGGCTACTGGCTCCCGACCGAGGGAGACAAGGCCGGCACCACCCTCATCTACATCCTCGAGCACCCGAGCCGCGAAGACGCCCGGAAGCACTGGGCGGAGTTCAACGCCGATCCAGAGTGGCAGAAGGTCAAGGCGGAGTCCGAGAAGGACGGCAAGATCGTGATCAAAGCCGAGTCGGTGTTCATGTCGCCGACCGATTACTCGCCGATCAAGTAAACGCCACCAATCGAGCGGGGCGCCATCGGCGAGGGTACGCCTCACGGCAGGCCGATCGCCTGCTCGATCGCCTGCAGACGCGGGTCGTCCTTGAGCGCCTCGAAGCGCGGGTCGACCTTGAGCGCGATCACGTCGAAGGCCCGGTCCTCGCAGGCTCGCGCCAGCCAGCGGAATCCCTGCTCGGGCTGTCCGAGCCCGAAGCGGACGGCGGCGAACTCGAACGGGGACACGTAACGCTGCTTCGCCATCGCCTCGAGCTTGCGCAGCGCCGCGAGCGCCGCCGGCTTGCGGCCGGCGAGCGCCAGCGCCCGCGCGAGCGCGGCATGCACGCGCGGCGTGTGCGGCGACAGATCGATGGCGCGTTGAAAGGCCGCGATCGCCTCGTCGAGATCGCGGCGCTGCTCCTGAATCATGCCGAGCGCCCAGTAGGCCGGCGAGAAGTGCGGGTTCAGCTCGATCGTGTGGTCGCACTGCTCGAGCGCCGTCTCGTAGTCGCGCCGGTAGGCGAGGACGATGGCCAGATCGCGCGCCACGATCGACGACACCGGGTCGAGCGATTGCGCGACACGCATCTCCTCGAGCGCCTCGTCGAGGCGCGACATCGGCACCAGGCAGGACATCGCGTACCAGTGATGGGCCGTCGCGTAGCGCGGGTCCAGGCGGATCGCCGCCTGGAACTCCGCTTCGGCGCCGTACCAGTCCCAGTCCTGAGTGGCCGTGACGTGCGCGAGCGACGTGTGTGCTTCGGCCGCGTTGCCGTCGAGCAGCACCGCCGTCGCGGCGCTCGAGGCGGCGCGCGCCCACGCCAGCGACGGCTGGCGGACGCCGTAGTGCGCGAGCAGGCTGTGTGCGTCGGCGAGACCGCTGTGCGCGAGCGAAAATTGCGCGTCCTCGACAATCGCCTTCTCGAAGAAATCGAGCGCCTTGTGCAGCCCTTCGTCGGTGCGCTGGTTGAGGTGATAGCGTCCCTGCAGATACAGGTTGCGCGCCGCGAGATTCTCGGCCGGGCGCCGCCAGCCGCGCCGGCGCCCGACGTCGGCGAGCCGCGGCTCGATGTTTCGCAGTACGGCGGCCGCGACCAGTTCCTGCGCCGACAGCGTTTCGTCGGTGGAGGCGTCGATCGACTCCGACCACAGATAGGACGCGCTGGCGTTGTCGACGAGGTGGACGGTGATGCGCAGTCGAATGCCCGATCGGCGCACGCCACCGGCGACGAGCAGCGCCGCCGCCGCCGGATCGCCGGCGACGACCCGCAGCGCCTCGACGCCCGCCAGCCGGTGCACCAGCTCCTGCCGGAGGCCGCTGCAGAAGTACTCGAGCTCCTGCGTCTGGCTGTGATCGGCGATCGCCGCCACCGCGATCGTGTTCTGGCCGGCGAGCGTCGCCTCGACCGAATGGCGCCCCGGCGCTGCCGCAGCCCGCGTCTTGATGACCGGCGCATAGCCGCCCTTCGGCAGCTCGATGGCGATCGGATCGCCGCCGCCTTCCTCGCGGTAGTAGCGCACCAGCCGCGCCGGCAGCCGCCGCGCCTGCACGCGCACGATCGGATCGGCTCGCGGGTCGAACGACGCGTCCTTGTCGAACACCTGCACGCCGATGACGTATTCCTTCAGCTGATCGCCGCGGCCGGCGAGTGCTTCCTCGACGATGAAGCGGAGAAAGCGCTTGAGCCGGTCGACCTGGCGGAAGGCGACGCTGCCGAGCATGCGATCGAGCTGCTGCCGGCCCGCGGATTCCAGATCGCGATCCGCGGCGGCGCTGTCCGGCCTGGCGCCGCTGGCGCCGACCTTGCCCGCCCTAGGACGGATCGGCTTCATGCCGGGAAATTCAGCTCGATGGTGAGGCCGTCGGGATCCTTGACGAAGATCTGCCGCGTCCCGTCGCGCGGCACGACCGCTTCTCGAAACGGGAGGCCGCGCTCGACCAGCCGGGCTCGCATCCCTTCGTAGTTCGACCCGAGGAATGCGACGTGATCCAGGTTGCCGGTGCCATCGTGATGCCGGTCGCCTGGCGCCCGCTGGACCAGATGCAGCACGGCCTGTCCGCCGAGATAGAGCCAGTAGCCCTTGAATGTAAACGGCGGCCGATCGCCTGCGCGCAGGCCGATGACGTCGACGTAGAAGGCCTTGGTCCGTTCCACGTCCGCCGATCGCGTGTTGACGTGCTGGAATGCCTCGATGCCCATCACTCCCCCGTGTCCACCTGGAGCCGGCGGATGTCGCCGAGAATCACGATATAAGAAAACGCGCCGACGAGCGCCACGAGGCCGATGTAGACGAGCGGCCCGACGAAGGATCCGGTCATCTGGTAGGTGAAGCCGATCACCAGCGGCGTGACGATGCCGGCGACATTCGTGGTGAAGTTGAAGATACCGCTGGTCAGGCCGATGAGCGGCTTGGGTGCGATGTCGGACACGACCGTCCAGCCCAGGTTGGTCATCCCCTGGCCGAAAAACGCCGCCGACATGATCAGCATGACGGTCGTGTTGCCGTCCGCCGGCACGTAGTTGGCCGCGACGATGACCGACGCCAGGCACAGGCCCGCGACGACCGGCAGCTTGCGCGCGAGATTGGCCGAGCCCGTGCGGCTCAGGAGCGCGTCCGATAGCACGCCGCCGACGACGACGCCGGCCGAAGCGGCGACGTAGGGGAGCGAGGCCATGAACCCCGCTTTGATGTAGTCCATGTGACGGGCGGTGACCAGGTAGGTGGGGAACCAGGTCAGGAAGAAGACCTGCGTCGAGTTGCCGCCGAACTGTCCGATCGACGCGCCGACGACCTGGCGTTGCCGCAGCAACGCGCGGATCTGGCTCCAGCGGAAAGCCGGCGTGCGCTCGCGCGCTTCGCCGCCGCCGCCCGCCTCGATGTACGCACGCTCGGCGGCGTTGGCGCGCTGGTCGTGGCCGATGTCGCGATAGAGACGCCAGAACGCCGCGGCGAACAGGATGCCGGCGCCGCCGACGATCAGGAACAACACCCGCCACCCGTAGTGCCGCGTCACCCAGAACAGCGGCGCGCTGAGGAAGCCGAGGCCGACGTACTGGCCGAAAGAGTAGACCGCGTTGCCGCGCGCTCGTTCCCGCTGTGGGAACCAGGTCGCCATGATGCGGCTGTTGGCCGGAAAGCATGGCGCTTCGAAGACGCCGACGCCGATGCGGGTAAGGAGCAGCGACGGCAGGCTGCGCACGAGCCCCATGCAGCCCGTGAAGAACGACCACCCGCCCAGCGCCAGCGCGTACGTGGTTCGCGTCCCGAGGCGATCGAGGACGATGCCGCCTGGGATCTGGAGGATCGCGTAGCTCCAGGAGAACGCCGAGAAGACCAGGCCCATGCGCGCCGCGTCGAGCGCGAGATCGTGCGACAGGAGCGGCGCGGCGATGCCGAGGACCGTGCGATCCAGGTAGTTGATCATCGTGCCGGTCGCCACCAGCGCCAGGATCGGCACCCAGCGCACGTGCGTGCGCGCCGCCGGTGGTTCGGACACGGCCACCGGGCGCGCTACGAGCCCTTCCGGTAGATGCAGTTGATGTCCCAGTGGCCGGGCGTCGGCGTCGGAGCGTTTTCCATCGGCGCCTGGATCACGGTCGGCCGGCCGGAGGCGAGCGCGGCGCGCAGCGCAGGACCGAGCTCCGAGGCGTCGCGGATGAACACGCCGTCTGCACCATAGCCCTTCGCCATCTGCGCAAAGTCGGTGCGATAGCGCGCGCCGTCGGCTTCGAACACGCAGCCGAATTCCCAGCCGTAGTGCATGTTGGTCAGTCCGGCGATCGTGCCGAACGCCGCGTTGTCCATGACCAGCCACACCACGCCAAGCCCCGCTTCCATCGCCGTGGCGACGACCGACGGGTTACTGCCGAACGCCCCGTCTCCGACCAGCGCGACCACCGCGCGCTGCGGCTGCGCGAGCTTGACGCCCAGCGCCGCCGCCGGCCCGAACCCCATCGTCGCGAGGCCGCTCGGGGTGATGAACGTGCCAGGCACCGTAATCGGGAACTGCTGCCCGACGCCGTTCTTGTTCCAGCCGACGTCGGTGACGATGAACCCGTCCTCGGGAACCGCCTGCCGCAGCTCGCTCAGGATGCGCTCGGGGCGCATCGGGTATTGGTTCGAGCTGTAGTGATCCGCCCAGTTGGCGGAGAAGGCGCGGCGCCCCTGGGCGATCTCGAGCCGCAGCGATCCGCGGCTGCGCGGCTTGACGCCGCGCGCCGCCTCGGCGAGCGCCGCCAGGGCATGCTTTGCGTCGGCGACGACCCCGAGCTCGGTCGCGAAATTCCGGCCGATCTCCGCTTCGTCGACGTCGATGTGAATCAGCCGGGTCGGTGGAATGTCAAAGGTGAAGCGCGGATCCCACGAGCTCGAGTTCGCCTCCGCGAAGCGCGTGCCGACCGCCAGGATCACGTCGGCCGTCCGGCACTTCTCGTTGGCGATCGGCGTGCCCCAAAAACCGGTCATGCCAAGCAGCAGCGGATGATCTTCGCGGACAACGCCTTTGCCCATCAGCGAGTGGGCGATCGGCAGCTCGAGCGCCTCGGAGAGCGCCGCCAGCTCGGCGGCCGCGCGTGCCGAAAGCACGCCGCCGCCGGCGTAGATCACCGGCCGCTCCGCCGCCGCCAGCAGCGCCACGATCCTGGCCGCGGTCGCATCGTCGAGCGATGGCCGGGCGATCTCCGGCGGCAGCTTCGCGAAGGCATCGACCGGTAGGCTCGACGAGAACAGATCCATCGCCACGTCGACGAGGACGGGCCCCGGCCGGCCCGACTGGGCGAGATGGAAGGCCCGCTCCATGACCCGAGGCAAATCGCGCGCGTGCTCGACGCGGTAGATCCGCTTGCAGAACGGCCGGTAGATCTGGCACTGATCCGCGTCCTGGTGGAGGTTGATTTCCTGATGCGGGTGGCGACCGTGGAAGTACGACTGCACGTCGCCGGCGATCACCACCATCGGCATCGAATCGAGCGCGGCGTTGGCGACGCCGGTCGCGGCGTTGGTCAGGCCCGGGCCCAGGTGGGTCAGCAGGACGCCCGGTTTGCCGGTGGCGCGGGCGTAGCCGTCGGCGGCGTGCGCCGCCACCTGTTCGTGGCGTGTGCTGACGTAGCGGATGCGGCTGCGGCCCAGCGCGTCGATCATGCCGATGATCGTGTGGCCCGTCAGCCCGAAGACCACCTCGACGCCGAGGCGTTCGAGATAGTCGGCCAGGAGGTATGCCGCGAAGCGCGTCTCGCTCGTCGTCGGTAGCGGCTCCGGGATGACGTGGATGGCTCGGCTCATGCTATGGCCCCGCGATCGGATCAGAAGATCTCCGAGTTGTAGAAGTCGCCGAACAGCGCCTGTTCGGAGGGGCGATCCTCCGGGATCGGCCGGCTCACCCAGGTGACGTTCATGTAATGCGTGAGCGCGATGTTCTGGTTGGTGATGTTGCCGCCCCAGACGCCGCAGCCCATGCTCGAGGTCATCGGCATACCGTTGGTGAACGTGCCGGCGTTCGACGAGGACTGCACCTGGCGGACCATGATGCGGCTGACCGGCGCGACGAGCGCGAGCTGGTGGATGTGGTCGTCGTCGAACGAGTAGATGCCGCACGAGTGACCGCGGCCGCCGGTCTCGAAGATCTGGCGCACCATGTCGAGCGCCATCTCCCAGCCGTGGTACTTGAAAATCGACAGGACGACGCCGAGCTTCTCGGTGGAGAAGGGATGGTCCTTGCCGATCAGGCGCTCGGGGACGATGAAGAACGTCTTGCCGCCGGGCAGCGTGATGCCGGCCTTGGTGGCCACGACACTCGCGTCGCGGGCAATCGTGTCGGCGGTGCGCCGCCCTTCGGCGTCCCAGTAGATCGCGCGCAACTTCTCTTTCTCGTCGTCGGTGACGAGATAGCCCCCCTCGACCTGCAGCTGCGCCAGCAACGCGTCATAGACGCGCGCCTCGACGATGAGATTGCCGTCGGCCGAGCAGCCGGAGCCGTTGTCGTTGGTCTTGCTGATGCGGGTGTTGCGCGCCGCCTCCTCGATCTCGGCGGTTTCGTCGATGACCATGGTCGCGTTGCCGGCGCCGACGCCGTAGGCCGGCTTGCCGGAGCCATAGGCGGCTTTCACCATCGCCGGACCGCCGGTGGCGATCGTCAGGTCGCACGCCGACATCAGGGCGTTGGCCAGCGGGATGCTGGGCCGCTCGACGACCTGCAGCACGTCCGCGGGAACGCCCAGCTTCTCGAGCGCGGCGCGCATCACCCGGACCGTTTCGATCGTCGTGTGGCGGCTCGACGGGTGCGGCGATAAAATCACCACGTCCTTGCACTTGAGCGCGTAGATGGCGATGCCGACGGGCGTGACATAGGGGCTCGTCACCGGGATGAGTGCGGCGATGACGCCGGCCGGCTTCGCGTACTTGACGAGGCCGCGCGCCGCGTCCTCCTCGATCACGCCCATGCTCTTCTGACGGAGCGCGTCGCGCAGGATGCCCTGGACCTTGGCGCGGCGGGTCGGCTCGCGGCGGCCCATGCCGCTCTCGTCGACGCTCATGTTGGCCAGGCGAGTCGCGGTCTCGAGATTGCCGCCGGCCCAGCCGATCGCCTGGCAGATCCGATCCACCGCCGCCTGGTCGAAGCCGGCGATCGCCCCCATCGCAGCGCGGGCCCGGGCGACGAGCGCGGTGACGACGTCTGTCTCTTCAGCGGTGATGGTTCTGGCCATGGGGAGGTCCTGGCTACGACGTCGGCGGCGGTCCGTCGTAATCGACGTCGAACTTGACGCGCATCGGTTTTTCGCGCGCGTATTCCTCCGCCACTTCGGCGGCGAGGCCGGCGACGCGGCCGATGATGAAGACGAGGCGCGCCGCGAACGGCGGGAAGCCGATGTCGTGCAGGATCGCCGCGAGCGCGCCGTCGATGTTGAGTGGCAGCGGCTTGATCTTCGTCCGCGCCGCCGCTTCAATCGCTTCCATGAATGCGACGCCGTCACCGGCGACCCCCTCGGCGCGTGCCATCGCGAAGAGTGTCTCGACGCGCGGGTCGGTGGAGTGTACGCGGTGGCCGAGTCCGGGCAGCCGGCGCCTGGCAGCCGCGGCTGCGTCGACGGCGCGCGCCGCCGCCTCGGCGAGGCCGATGCCGTCGCGTGATGCGGCGGCGACCCCGCCGGCGATGAGCTCCATGCAGGGGGTGCCGGCGCCGCCGTGATCGTCGCCGATGGTCGCCACGCCGGCGGCGATCGCCGCCGCCACCGACTGCCGGTTGGCGGAGGCCGCCAGCCGCGCCGCCGCGCACGACGGCGCGCCGGCGCCGTGATCGCAGACGCCGATCAGGAGCGCGTCGAGCAGCCGGCGCTCGCCCGCGGTGGGCAGGCGGCTCAGGAGCAACAGGACGATGGTGTCGGTGAAGGTCGCCTCGCGCATGAGCGGCGCGATCGCGTGGCCGCGGATCCAGATGTTGGTTGCGTCCGAGTTGACGATCGCCGTGCGCCACGCAGGCATGCGCGCCGATTATACCGGGCGCCTCTCCACCGCGGCGTTGTTACGGTACTGCCACCGTAACGTCGTAGGCCGCTCCGGCGCGATGGTGCTACCGTCCGCCCGCACGCATGCCAGCCATGTGGCCATCGCATGCGCGCGCCTGAGGGGGGTACGAACGTGAGCATCTGGCGGACCATTCTCGTTGCGACGCTCGTCTGGCTCGCCGCCGCTGGGACCGGACGCGCGCAGGCCGTCGCCGGGTCGCAGGTATCCGGCGTCGTCAAGGACTCGAGCGGCGCGGTGCTGCCCGGCGTCGAGGTGACGATCACCAAGACCGATACCGGCACCACGCGCACGGTTGTCACCGGCGCCGACGGCGCCTACGTCATTCCCAACCTGCCGGTCGGTCCCTATCGTCTGAAAATTGCCCTGCAGGGGTTCAACACTTACGTCCGCGAGGGCATCGTCCTCGAAGTCAACACCAACCCGACGTTCGACGCCGCCCTGTCGGTCGGCAACATCGGCGAGGAAGTGACCGTGCAGGCGTCGAGCGCGATGGTCGAGACGCGATCGACCGGCGTCGGCCAGGTCATCAATCACGAACAGGTGACGGAGATTCCGCTCAACGGCCGCCAGGCAACCGAGCTGATCTTTCTTTCGGGGCTCGCGACCGCTGCGCCGGCCGGCGATCTCAATACCAACAAGAACTTCCCGACCGTGACGATCTCGGTGGCCGGCGGCCAGGCCAACGGCATCACCTACATCATGGATGGCGGCACGCACAACGACCCGTTCAACAACCTCAACCTGCCAACGCCGTTCCCCGACGCGCTGCAGGAGTTCAAGGTCGAGACGAGCTCGCTGCCGGCGCGCTACGGCCATCACGCCGCGTCAGCGGTGAACCTGGTCACCAAGTCCGGCACCAACCAGTTCCACGGCGACGCGTTCGACTTCGTCCGCAACTATCATTTCAACGCCCGCAATTTCTTCTCGCCGACCCGCGACAGCCTTCGCCGCAATCAGTTTGGCGGCACCATCGGTGGCCCGATCACCAAAGACCGCCTGTTCTTCTTCGACGGCTACCAGGGTACCGTCGAGAAGAGCAATCCGGCGACGACGACCAGCTTCGTGCCAACGGCGGCGATGCTGGCTGGGGACTTTACGCAGATCGCCTCGCCCGCCTGCAGCGGCCGGCAAATCACACTCGCCTCGTCGGCTGGTTTCGTCAACAACACGATCAGCCCGGCGCTCTTCAACCCGGTGGCGATGAGCATCCTCCAGCACGTGCCGGTCTCGACCGATCCCTGCGGGCGGCTTCAGTACGGCATCCCGAACAACAGCACGCAGCGCCAGAACCTGGCCCGCGCCGACTACACGATCGATCGCAACCAGAGCCTCTTCGTGCGCTACCTCTACGCGTTCTACGACAATCCGGCGACCTACGACGGCAGCAATGCGCTGACGCTGAGCCGCACCGGCCAGAACAACCAGGTGCACTCGATCGTCGCCGGCCACAACTGGATCCTGTCGGCGAGCATGGTCAACGCCCTGCACGTGACGTGGAACAAGACGCTCAACGATCGGCCGATGCCGACCTATTTCTCGCCGGTCGATGTCGGCTCGACCGTCTATGGCTTCGTGCCGGGATTCATGGGGCTCACCGTCACCAACGGCTTCAATTTCGGCACCGGCGGGACCAATCCCGGCTACTTCAACTCGAACGGCGTCCAGATCGCCGACGATCTCGACTGGCTGCGGGGCAAGCACCAGGTGTCGATCGGCGGCAACTGGATTCACACGCGCATCGAGACCGTGAACAACCGTCCCAGCAACGGCCAGTTCACCTTCAACGGCCAGGCGACGGGGCTCGGGCTCGCCGACTTCATGGTGGGCAAACTGAGCAGCTTCGTGCAGGGCAACCCCGTCCACGACAACGATCACAACGACTACCTCGCCGCCTACGCGCAGGACGAGTGGAAGGTGCGCGCCAACCTGACGATCAACGCCGGGGTGCGCTGGGAGCCGTATCTGCCAATCAAGAACACGCTGAATTACGTCAGCAACTTCGATCTGACGCGCTTCGATGCAGGGACTCGCAGCACCGTCTATCCGCAGGCGCCTCCAGGCCTGTACTTCCCAGGCGATCCGGGCTTTCCGGGATCGGCGGCGATGAACCACGATTGGGCCCAGTTCGCGCCACGCACCGGCATCGTCTGGCAGCCGACCGACAAGACAGCGGTGCGCGGCGGGTGGGGCGTCTTCTACGACACGCCGCAGCTGTTCTTCAACACCCGGTTCGCGAACAATCCGCCGTGGGGCGCGCAGATTACGCTGACCAGCCCGTCGGGCGGCCTGACCGATCCCTGGGTCGGCTACCCCGGCGGCAATCCCTTCCCGGCGCTCGGCACAGGCTGGGCGACGCAGGCGTTTCCGACCGCTGGCGTCTACGTCAACGCGCCGATCGACACGAAGCCAACGATGCTGCAGCAGTGGAACGTCGGTCTGCAGCACCAGCTCGGTGAGTGGCTGCTGACCGCCAGCTACCTGGGCAATCATTCCTCGCACCTATGGCGCGCGACCGAGTTGAACTATGCCGTCTACTCGCCCGGCGCGACGACGGCCACGACGAATGCCAGGCGGTTCCTCGTTCTCCGCAATCCGGACTACGGTCCGTTCTACGGCACGATCGGCCAGCTCGACGACACCGGCCGCGCCAACTACAACGGTGTGCTCGTCTCGGCGCAGAAGCGGCTCAAGGGCGGGCTGAGTGCCCTCCTCAACTACACCCTCTCCAAGTGCCTGAGCGATCCCGCCACCAGCGAGTTGACCGGGCCGACGATCGTCAATCCGAACGATCCGAACATGGATTACTCCGCGTGCGATTCGGATCGCCGCCACGTCGTGAACCTCTCGGGCGTCTGGCACATACCGGAATTCTCGGGGGGCGCAGTCAGGGCGATCCTCAGCGGCTGGCAGATCGCGCCGCTGGTTCGCTGGCAGAGCGGCAGCCCGTTCACGGTCACGACCGGCGTCGACAATGCGCTGTCGGGCACCGGCGGCCAGCGCGCCGTACAGCTGACCGACACCGTCTTCGGCGACAAGACCGTGAACAACTATCTCAATGCGGCGGCCTTCGGATCGCCGTCGGCAGGTACTTACAGCACGCTGCCGCCCAACGCCTTCTACGGCCCGTCGCGCCTGCAGAACGACCTGGCCGTAACGCGTACGTTTCCGATCGGTCCGCACGCGTTCCAGTTCCGCTGGGAAGTGTTCAACGTGCTGAACACGCCAAGCTTCAACAACCCGACGTCGGCGCTGAACAGCACGAACTTCGGGCGGATCCTGAGCGCCGGCGATCCGCGTATCATGCAGTTCGCGTTCAAGTATCAGTTCTGAGCCACCTATGCCCAGACGACCGCTCGCGCTCGCCGTCCTCGCCGTCACGCTGTGCTCGGCCTCGCTCGCCGGGCAGAACAATTGGGTCTATTACGGCCAGGACCAGGGGGCGACGCGGTTCTCGACGCTCACCCAGATCACCGCCGACAACGTCGCGAAGCTGAGCCGCGCCTGGACGTTCCACACCGGCGACAAGTCCGGCTTCTTCGAGAGCACCCCGCTCGTCGTCGACAGCGTGATGTTCTTTGCCGCCGGCAACGGCTTCTATGCGCTTGATGCCGTCAGCGGCCAGCAGATCTGGAAGGTGGCGGCGGCGCGGACGACTCGCCGCGGCGTCTCTTACTGGCCCGGCGACCAGCGGACAGCGCCGCGCGTCATCGCCTCGGCCGGCACCGAGCTCTTCGCGCTCGATGCCAAGACCGGTAAACCCGCCGACGGGTTCGGCGACGACGGCACGGTGGAGCTCGAAGACTCGATGAACTCACCTGCCGCCATCTACAAGGACCTCGCGCTGGTGCAGGGGAACAAGCCGTGGATTCGCGCGTTCAGCGTGCGCACCGGCAAGCTCGTCTGGACGTTCAACCTCATTCCACAGCCGGGCGAAGTCGGCCATGAGACGTGGACCGACGATGGCTGGAAAACGTCGGGCGGCACCAACGTGTGGGGGTTGATGTCGCTGGACGTGGCGCGCGGACTTGTATTCCTGCCCAACTCGATGCCGGGCGAGAACGACTACTACGGCGGCGATCACCACGGCGACAATCTGTTCGGCACTTCCGTCGTCGCGCTCGACGCCGCTACCGGCACGCTGAAGTGGTACCGGCAGATCGTCCACCACGACATCTGGGACTACGACCTCGGTGCCGCGCCGACGCTCGTCGACGTCGTGAGGAACGGCAAGACGGTCCCGGCCGTCGCCCAGATCACGAAGATGGGGCTGCTGTGGGTGCTGGATCGCACCAACGGCGAACCGATCTGGGGCGCCGAGGAACGCACGGTGCCGCAGTCGACGGCGCCCGGCGAGCAGACGTCGCCGACGCAGCCGTTTCCGCTGAAGCCGGCGCCGCTCGCGCGCAACGCGATGAAAAAGGAGGACCTGGCGAAGGGAATCACGCCCGCACACGATGCCTACTGTCAGGGGCTCTGGGAGAAATACTCGATCGCCGATTCCGGGCCCTTCCAACCGTGGAATGACAAGCAGGACATCGTGCTGTTCCCGGGCGCGGTCGGCGGCGGCAACTGGAACGGCGTGACCTACGACAGGCCGCTTGGCCTGATGATCACCAACGTCATGAACGCCGGGCAGTGGGGACACCTCGAGCAGGCGACCGGCGGTCGCGGCAGCAGGGGTGGCCGCGGCGCTCCTCCCGGAGGCGGCCCGCCGCCGTCCGCCGCGGCGGTGTCCGCGCAGCGCGGCGCGAGCGACGAGAACGCCGGCGCGGCGCCGACCTGGCGCAAGGTGACGCCCGAGGGCCGCCGCTTCTGGGACCCGAAGACGATGTATTCCTGCCAGGCGCCGCCGTGGGGCGAGCTGGTGGCGGTCAGCACAAAGACCGGCGACATCGTCTGGCACGTGCCGCTCGGATCGTTCCCCGAGCTCGAGGCGAAGGGGCTGAAGACCGGCACGCCCAGTCTCGGCGGCGCCATCTCGACCGCCGGCAATCTCGTGTTCATCGCCGCGACCGTCGACAGCAAATTCCGGGCTTTTGACGCGCGGACAGGCAAGGAGTTGTGGAGCGATACCCTCGAGGCGCCGGGCCACGCGATTCCGTCCACGTATCTGGGGCGCGACGGCAAGCAGTACGTCGTCATTGCCGCCGGCGGCGGCGGCTTCCTCCAGAGTCCGACGTCCGATACGGTGGTCGCCTATGCGATCAAGTAAGCGTGCCACCATCTGGCTGGCGATCGCCGGCTGCGTGCTCATCGCCGCCGCGCCGTCGGGCCAGGGCCGCGGCGGCCGCGGCGGCCCGCGTCCGCGCAAGACGGTGCTCATCTGGGCCGACACGCGCAATGGCATTGCGCAGCACGAATCGGTTTCGCACGCGATGTCGGTCATCGAGCGGCTCGGCTACGAGTCGGGTGCCTACGACAGCTTTATCCGCACCGACTCCAACATCATCTCGAAGACGCCGCAGATGACCAGCGGCCAGCCGGCCAGCGGCGGCCCCAGCCTGGCGAGCGTCGACGCGATCTTTTTTCTCGGCCATCGCGACGTCCCGATCGACGACAAACAGAAAGCAGAGCTGCTCGCCTTCGTGAGAGACGACGGCAAGGGCTTCGTCGCCGCGCACACCGCGACGACGGCGTTTCTCGACTGGCCGGAATTCGGCGAGATGATCGGCGGCCGCTACGATGGCCATCCGTGGGGGAGTGCCGCCGGCACGGTGATCAATGAAGACCCGGCGTTCCCGGCGACGAAGCATTTCGGCGCCGCGCCGTTCCCGTTCACCGACGAGTTCTACCAGGCGAAGGACTACTCGCGCGAGAAGATCCACGTGCTCCTGCGCCTCGACGTCTCGAAGATGGCGCCCAACCAAGACGTGCACCGCACCGACGGCGACTTTCCGCTCGTCTGGGCGAAGACCTACGGCAAGGGTCGAGTGTTCTACTCGGCCCTCGGCCACGCCGCGTCCACCTGGGACAACCGCGACGTCCAGGTGATGTATCTCGAGGCGTTGAAGTGGGCGCTGGGGATGACCGAAGGCGACGCCACGCCGCGGGCCTTCCCCGGTTCGGCGAAATGACGGCGCTCTTTCTGGCCGTCGTGCTGGCGCAGGTGCCGGCGGCGCCGGTGCCGGCGCACGACGTCCGTCCGCTCACCCCCGAGGAATCGGCGGCGCTGCCGGCCGGCGACGGCCGCGACGCCGTCGCGACGCTGTGTGTTCCTTGCCACGGCATCCTTCATGCGATCGCGCTGCCCAAGACGACCGCGGGCTGGGCCGCGACCGTCGACGACATGCGCAACAACCGTGGCGCGCCGGCGACTGATGAGCAGGCGGACGTCGTCAAGGCGTACCTGTCGAAGTTCTTTCCCGCCGTCGACGTGAACAAGGCAACCGCCAGTGAGATCGCCGCGGTCACCGGTCTCACCGCCGACGAGGCCGCAGCGATCGTCGCTTCGCGCGAGGCGGGCACTACGTTCAGGTCGTTCGCCGACGTCAAGAAGGTGCCGGGGCTCGATCCCAAGCGGCTCGCCGACGCCAAGTCGCGCATCGTCTACGCCCCGAAGTAAACTGACGGCGGGAGGAGACCTTAAATATCGTGCTTCTCGGGCCCCCGGGCTCCGGCAAGGGGACCCAGGCTGCCCGTCTCGCCAGTCAGCTCTCGGTTCCCCACATTTCCACGGGCGACATCCTGCGCGCTGCCGTGAAGGCGGGGACGCCTCTCGGCAAGCAAGTCGCGGGCGTCATGGCCTCCGGCGGCCTGGTCGGCGATCAGCTGATGGCGGATCTCGTCCGCGATCGCCTCGCTGTCTCCGACACCGCCGGCGGATTCATCCTCGACGGCTTTCCGCGCACCGCGACGCAGGCGCGGTCGCTCGACGCGCTGCGTCAGCCCGAGTCGTTCGTCGTCATGCTGATCGACGTGCCGCAGGACGCGATCGTCAGGCGCATGTCGAGCCGCCGCGTCTGCGACAACTGCGGTCTGACCCAGTCGGTGGCCCATGACGCCACCGGGGCCGAGCACTGTCCGTACTGTGGCGGCGAGCTGATCCGGCGCCCCGACGACCATCCCGAGACCGTGCGGCGGCGCCTCGAGACCTACGCCGAGGCGGCTACGCCCGTCATCGACTACTACCGCGGGCGCGACGGCTACGGCGAGGTCAACGGGCTGCAGCACGCCGACCGCGTCACCGCCGCGCTGCACGCGCATCTCCAGCGCGTCATGTCACCCCGCCTTCCGTAGCGCTCTCACGACCTTGCCGACCGGCTTGCCGTCGAGCGTGACGACCGCGCGCATCAGATAGTCGCCGGCCGGGAGATGCTCGATGGCAAACCCGCCGATCGCGGTGCGTGCGTCCTCCGAACCGCCGCGGCCGATCGTGGTCTCGGCCGCAGCGAGCGCCGGACCTTCGGGCGTCGACGCGACGTCGAGGCTGACGGCGACCGTCACCCCGGCCGGCACGTTGTAGAGTTCGACCAGCCCGATCGCGACCGTCTCGCTCGTGAACTCGAGTCTCGGCGCGAAGCCGCCGCCCGCCGGCCGCGTGCCGATGACGAGCGCGCTCAATGTCAGAGGATCGGCGCGCACCGGTGCCGCGGTCACGTCGTCGTCGGTGGTGCCCGACCGTCCGCTCGTGTCGAGCGCTGCCACGCGGACGCGATACATGCCGGGCGGCACCTGCAGGTCGGCGCGCATCGGGCGCCGCGCCAGATCGTCTTTCTGCGCCGTCCATTGCGCTTTCAGCGTGCCCTTGCCGTCGAACAGGCCGACGCTCGCCGCCGCGATCGTCGCGTCGCGCTCGATCGGCTCGAACAGGGCGACAACGCGGACGTCGTTGCCGCCCGGCATGCGCGACGCGTACGCCGTGGAGCGTAGCGGCAGGTCGCGGTACTCAGAGGCGACCCGCAGCAGATCGCGCGGCGCCACGCTCTTCGCGGCAAGCTCTCGGGGGATCAGGATGGCGGGGCGCGTCCGCAGCTTGACCTTGTCGCGGGTCGTCGTCAGCTCGAGACGCTGCGGCTGGCCGGTGCGCTCGCCGGGTTCGGGATCGAATGTCGCGACGTAGTAGGCGGCGGTTTCGCGCAGCAGCGTCGAGACGGCGGTCTGTGGCTCTTTCGGCAGCTCGATGTAGCGGGCGCCGGTGGCGCCGGCAAGACTCTCGAAGCCGGCGTCCTGGGCCGGCGAGCGGCTGGGCAGCGCGTCGGACATGTGCAGCAGGTAGAAGTCGAGATTGGCAACCGAGGCGAGCGACCCGATGTTCTGCAGATCTTCCGGGCGGACGGGGCACATGTCGGTCAGTGCGCTCGCCGGCGCCGACGATCCGCCGCCGATGGTCCGATCGCGGCGCCCGACGTCGACGATGCGCGTGCTCGGCGGCGACACGCCGCCCGAGAAGATCGCAATCGTCGTGGGTGCGTCCCCGGCGAGCGCGATCATCGTGCCGAGCGCCCTGAACACGTGCGTCGTGCGGCACTGCGCGTCCTGATCGGTTTCGACCGTCGCGGCTCGGCCGGTCAGGCCGTTCACCGCCAGCCGCACTTTCGTCAGGTCGGTGGTCGGCGGGATGTTGAGCGTGCCCTGCGGCGTCAGGACGCCAAGCCGGTCGGTTGGCGCGAGCTCGGCGGACAGGATGCGGATCGCATCGCGGACCTGCGACTCGCGTCCCGGCGCGATCGAGTCGTCGTCGATGAGCACGTGGATGATGCGGCCGCCCTGGCCGGCGGTGTTCGTCGAGTACGGTGGAGGCAACGGCGAGGCCGGGGCGGTGGTCGTCGCGGCGAAGACCGTCAGCGACCGAATCGCGTGCGGCTTGCCGTTCACCTTCAGCGCCAGATCCGGCGCCTTCAGGTCGGTGACGATCTGTCCCTCGTCGCCAATCGCGCGGAACTCGACCCTCGCCGGCAGGCTGCCTTTGCCCGATTGCGCCGCCACCGTGCGCGGCCCGAACATCGAAAGCGCCAGCGCGGCGGTCGTCAAGCGCCCGGCGGTCCTCATCGCGAGCCTCCCAGGCCCGCATTGTAGGCGAAGGCGTCAGCGGTCACACCGCGGCGGCGGTGAGGCCCGTTATTCTGCGCGGAGCGCGGTAAGCGGTGTGACGCGCGTGGCGCGGCGCGCGGGCAGCCAGGTCGCGGCGAGCGACGCCAGCGCCAGGACCAGCGGCGCCGAGACGAAGACGATCGGATCGAGCGGCTTGACGTCGTACAAGAAGCTGCTCAGCCCGACCCCGAGGAGCGCCGCCAGCGGCAGCCCGAGCGCGACGCCGATCCCGGCCAGCACCGCCCCCTCCTTGAGCACCAGTCCCATCACGTCGCGAGGCTTGGCGCCCAGGGCCATGCGGACGCCGATCTCGCGAGTACGCTGCGACACCACGTACGACTTCACGCCGTAGAGCCCGACCACGGCCAGGAGCAAGGCCAGCAGTCCGAACGTCAGGAACAGGCGCCCGCCGGATCGGACGGCCCACAGTTCCAGGCTGCGGTCATGGAACGCGTGCATCGTCGTCGCCGTGACGATCGGCAGACGCGGATCGAGATCGCGAAGCGCCTGCCGGACCGAAGCAAGCACGTCCGCCTCTGTTCCCGCCCGCGCGGCGCGCACGTGCACGCTGGTGTTGGCGCGATAGATGCGGCCAGAGGGCACGTAGATCGCCGGGCCGGCTTCGCGATCGAACAGCTCGTCGCGGATTGGCGCCGCGACCCCGACGATCTCGAGCGGCTGGCGATCGAGGTTGTCAGACGACCCCGGCGTGTTCTGGAAGCGCACCAGCTGACCGATGGGATCGTCGGCGCCGAACAACCTGCGCGCGAAGCGCTCGTCGACGATCGCCACGCGCGGCGCGGTGGCGGAATCCTCCTCGACGCGAGTGAACTCGCGACCGCGCACCATCGGCAGGGCCAGCGTCCGGAAGTAGTCGGCGCCGACGATCCGGAAGACGGCCGACACGCGCGCCGCCTGGTCGGCCCGCGACGGTCCGCCGAGGCGCTCGACCTGCTGCTCCTCGTGAAACTCGCCGAGCGGCACCGACGACGCCAGGCTCGCCGCCTCGACGCCGGGCAGGCGGCGGAGCCGCTCGAGCGCGGCGCGGCGGCTCTCGCGGCCGCGCGCTTCGTCGTACTGCACCAGGCTCGGATCGATGCCGACGAGCAACTGACGGTCGTAGCTGAAGCCGGGGTTCGCCGCCGCCGCCTTCAGCGCGCCGCGCGCGAACAGCCCACCCGCCGACAGCAGCATCAGCGACAGCGCGATCTGTCCCACGACGAGCACGTTGCGCGCGGAGAAGCGACGGCGCGGCGATCCGGCGCCAGATGCCAGCGCTTTCAGGTCATCGACGAGATTGATCTTCGACGTCTTCAACGCCGGTCCGAGACCCGCCAGCACCGTGGCGAGCACGGCGAACGCGGACGTCGCCGCGAGCACCCGCAGATCCGGCGCCGGGCGGAACTCGATGCCAAGCGGCATCACCGCTGCGAGCGACGCGGCGAGCGCGCCCGTCGACCACCAGGCGAGCACCAGGCCGCCGGCGGCGCCGCCGGCCGCCAGCAGCAGCCCCTCCGTCATCAGCTGCCGGACGATGCGGGCGCGATTGCCGCCGATGGCGAGGCGGATCGCGATCTCACGGCGCCGCGCCGATCCGCGCGCCAGCAGCATGTTCGCGATGTTGAGGCAGGCGATGAGCAGCACGACACCCGCCAGCCCCATCAGCAGCGCTGCGGCGCCGGCGACGCCGCCGTCGGATCCCGGCGACGTGCTCGTCCCCAGACGCGGCAGCGGATTGATAGTGAGCAGTTGATCGTGATTGACGGCGGGGTAGGCCTGCGCCAGCTGGCGCGACAGCACGTCGAGGTGTGCCCCTGCCGCGGCGATCGTGACGCCCGGCTTGAGCCGACCCGCGACGACCAGCGAGTCGGCCGTCCGATCGCCGAGCCCCGTGCCTTTCTGCTTGAAGATGTCGTTGACGACGACGTCGAACATGCCGAGCGGCAGCCATAGCTCCGGGGAAATCAGCGCCATCGTGCCGGTGAAGCCGGCCGGCGCGACGCCGACGACGGTGAAGTCGATCGTGTTGACCTTGATCGTGTGTCCGAGCAGATCGGCGCGGTCGTGCCGGACGACGGCGACCGGCAGACGCGCACCAGGACGTTCCTCGTCGGCGGTGAACGCGCGTCCGGCGGCGAGCGGCGCGCCGAGGGCGTCGAAGTAGTTCGACGAGACCACTTCGACGAACGTCTGCCGCATCCCGTCGCCGGCCGGCAGGCCGACCATCGAGAAGGTGTGCGCCATGAGGCTCTCGAACACGTCGTTGCGATCGCGGATGTCGGCGTAGTTGGGGTACGAAAAGGCGCGGAAGGACTCGACTTTCGTGCGGTCGTGGCTGTAAAGGCCGACGAGAGTGTCGGCGCGGCCGGCGAGCGGCTTGAGCAGCAGCGTGTTGACGACGGTGAACATCGCCGTGTTGGCGCCGATGCCGAGGGCCAGCACGGCGACGGCGACCATGGTGAAGCCAGGGGTCTTGGCGAGCGTCCGGGCCCCGAACCGCAAGTCCTGTAACGTCTTAGTCATAGCTGGTAAACGTTTTTGGCTGTACAGTCGTTCAGATCTGACAACTATCCTTCTGCCTTCTCGAATGTCACGTTACATATACGTTGCTGCGTTCGCTTCGGTTATCGCTCTGTCGGTCGTGTCCTGTTCCAGGTCAGGCGCGGACGGCGCCAATCCGGCTGCGGCCAGGGGGGATGCCTCCAGCGCTGCAGGAGGAGCCGGTGGATCGGGCGGTGGAGGAGGCCGCGGCGGACGGGGAACGGGCGGTCCGGTGCCCGTCGTCACCGCCTTCGTCACCAAGCAGGCGATTCCGGTCACCATTCCTGCGGTCGGCACGGCCGAAGCGCTGCAAACGGTCCAGGTGCGCGCGCAGGTCACCGGCCAGCTCAGCGACGTGCGCTTCACGGAAGGGCAGGAGGTCAAGAAGGGCCAGGAGCTCTTCACCCTCGACCCGCGTCCGTTCGAGGCGGCGCTCGCCCAGGCGCAGGCGGTGCTGACGCGCGACACCGCCACGGCCAACAACGCCGAGCGTCAGCGCGCCAACTACGAGGACCTCTACAAGCGCCAGCTCATCTCGCGCGATCAGTATGAAACGCAGATCGCGCAGGCGGACTCCGCCAAGGCGACGATCGAAGCGGACAAAGCGGCCGTCGAGACGGCGCGCCTCAACCTGCAGTACACGCACATCACCGCGCCGATTGGTGGCCGGACGGGCTCGCTCGGCGTCCATCAGGGGGACTTGATTCGCGCCAACGACACCAGCCCGATGGTGGTGATCAATCAGCTGGCGCCGATCTACGTCACTTTCGCGGTGCCCGGGCGGTATCTCACCGACATCCGCCGGTATCAGGCGCAGAAAGCGCTGACGGTGCGCGCGCAGGGACAGGTGGCGCTGCCGCCCGGCGCGCAGCCGCCTCCGCCGCCGGTGCTCGGCAGTCTGGAGGCGCAGCCGCCACAGGGCCAGCCCCCATCACCGACCGGAACGGACCAGCAGCCGGGAGCTGCCTCCGGTGGACGGCGCGGCGACGCGCAGGCCGCGGCGGCGGACGCGTCCGCCGGCATTTCGGCGGCCCCGGCCGAAGCGGGCCACGTCACCTTCATCGACAACGCCGTCGACAACACGACGGGGACCATCAAGCTGAAGGCGACGTTCGAGAACGCCGATCACGGGCTCTGGCCTGGACAGTTCCTGACGGTCACGCTGGATCTCACGACCGAGAACGACGCGATCGTCGTACCGGCGGCGGCGGTGCAGCCGTCGCAGGCGGGTCAATACGTCTACGTCGTCAAGCCGGATAAATCCGTCGAGGCGCGCAACGTCGTCATCGTCCGCCAGCAGGGGGAGCAGATCGTCATCGCGCAGGGATTGACGCCGGGCGAGCAGGTCGTGACCGAAGGCCAGCTCCGGCTGATTCCCGGCTCGCACGTCACGACGGGCGCGTCCAGTGGCCCGACCGAAGGACAGGGTGGAGGCAACGGCCGCAAGGGCGGCGACGGAACTGGCGGAGGTCGCGAGGGCGGCAAAGGCAAGCGTGGCGGTGGAAATGGAAAGCCATCATGAACGTAGCTGCAGTCTTCATCAAACGCCCCGTCGCGACGACGCTGCTCGTCCTGAGCATTCTCATCTTCGGCGTGATGGGGTATCAGCTGCTGCCGGTCGCCGATCTGCCGACGATCGACTACCCGACGATCCAGGTGAACGCCGGCCTGCCGGGCGCCAATCCCGACACCATTGCTTCGGCCGTGGCGACGCCGCTCGAGAAGCAGTTCTCGACGATTGCCGGCATCACCTCGATCAGCTCGAGCAGCCGTCAGGGCAGCACCAGCATCACGCTGACGTTCGATCTGGACCGCAACATCGACGCCGCCGCGCAAGACGTGCAGACGATGATCGCGCGCAGCGCCCGCAGCCTGCCGCCGGGCATGCCGTCGCCGCCGTCCTACAACAAGAGCAATCCGTCCGACTCGCCGGTGCTGTTCCTCACCTTGAGCTCGGCGACGCTGCCGCTGGCGCAGGTCGATCGCTATGCGGAGAACACGCTGGCGCAGCGCCTGTCGATGGTCACCGGTGTGGCCCAGGTCTCCGTGTACGGGGCGCAGAAGTATGCCGTGCGCATCGACATCGATCCGACGCAGCTGGCGGCGCGGCACATCGGCATCGACCAGGTGGCCAACGCGATCAGCGGCGCCAACGTGAATCGGCCGACCGGCACGCTCTTCGGGCCGAACCGCAACTTCGTCGTGCAGTCGAGCGGCCAGCTCGTGTCGGCCGAGCAGTACCGGCCGATCGTGATCGCCTACAGCAACGGCAACCCGGTCCGCCTCGAGGAAGTCGCCAACGTCTACGACGGCGTCGAGAATCCGCGCAACGGCAGCTGGTACAACGGCAACCTGACGGTCTACCTCGGCGTCCAGCGCCAGCCCGGCACCAATACGGTCGAAGTCGTCGACCGCGTCAAGGCGCTCATCCCCGAGCTGCAGGCGATGCTGCCGCCGTCGGTGCAGCTCGGCATCCGCAGCGATCGATCCGTGCCGATCCGCGAGTCGGTCGACGACGTCAAGTTCACGCTGGTGCTGACCGTCGTGCTCGTCGTGCTGGTCATCTTCCTCTTCTTGCGCAACTTCTCGGCGACGGTGATCCCCAGCCTGGCGCTGCCGTTCTCGATTGTCGGCACGTTCGCGGTGATGTGGGCGCTGAACTACAGCCTCGACAACCTCTCTCTGATGGCGCTCACGCTCTCGGTCGGCTTCGTCGTCGACGACGCCATCGTCATGCTCGAGAACATCGTCAGGCACATGGAGATGGGCAAGCCGCGCATGCAGGCGGCGTTCGACGGCTCGAAGGAGATCTCCTTCACCATCGTCTCGATGACGATCTCGCTCGCCGCGGTGTTCATCCCCATCCTCTTCATGGGCGGCATCGTCGGCCGGCTGATGCACGAGTTCGCGGTGACGATCGCCGCATCGATCCTGGTATCGGGCGTCGTCTCGCTGTCGCTGACCCCGATGCTCTGCAGCCGGTTCCTCAAGCCGCTGCATTCGATGCACCACGGCCGGATGTACAACGCCGTCGAGAAGACCTTCGACGCGTGGCTGCACGGCTATGCCTGGACGCTGCGTCAGACGATCCGCTTCAAGGGCACGACGATGGTGGTCTCCGGGGCGCTGCTCGCCGGCACGGTCTACCTCTTCATGGTGATCCCGAAAGGGTTCATCCCCAACGTCGACACCGGCCAGATCAGCGGCTCGGTCGAAATGGCGCAGGGGATCGGCTACGACATCCAGGTGCAGCACATGCAGGATCTGATGCGGATCCTGCAGCAGGATTCGAACATCATGGCGTTCACCGCCGACGCCGGCGGCGGCCGCCTGAACATGGATCTCAAGCCGCGCGACCAGCGCTCGCTGTCCGCCGATCAGGTGATCGAGGAGCTGCGTCCCAAGCTGAACCGCGTGCCCGGCACGCGAGTCACCCTCCAGAATCCGCCGGCCATCCGCATCGGCGGCGGTCCGGGCCGCGGCGCCGGCGGCTACCAGATCGCCCTCCAGGATCCTGACACCGACGAGCTGTACCGCGTCGCTCCGGATTTCGAGCAGCGTCTGCGGGACATGCCGCAGCTGCAGGACGTCACCTCCGACCTGCAGTTGAAGACGCCGCAGCTCAACGTCGATCTCGATCGCGAGCAGATCGCCGCGCTCGGCCTCACCGTCGATCAGGTGCAGTCGGCGCTCTCGTCGTCGTACAGCGCCCTGCAGATCTCCCAGATCTACGCGCCTGACGACGAGTACCAGGTCATCATGCAGGTGGCCCCCCAATACCAGCGCAACCCGGCCGCGCTGTCGATGCTGTACGTGCAGAGCTCGCTGACTCAGAAGCTGATCCCGTTGTCGGCGGTGGTGACGACGCGCCAGACCGTCGGGCCGCAGCAGATCAATCACATCGGCCAGCTGCCGTCGGTGACGATCACCTTCAACACGCGCCCGGGCGTGGCGCTCGGCGACGCGCTGGCGGCCGTCCAGGAGATGTCGCGTCAGACGCTGCCGGCCTCGGTGCAGGCGACGCCGCAAGGGACCGCGCAGGCCTTCCAGGACTCGATGCGCGGCCTCGGCTGGATTCTCGCGCTGGCGATCTTCGTCATCTACGTCGTCCTCGGCATCCTCTACGAGAGCTTCATCCACCCGCTGACGATTCTCTCGGGTCTGCCGTCAGCCGGCTTCGGCGCGCTGCTGACGCTGCTCATCTTCAAGGCCGACCTCGACATCTACGCCTTCGTCGGCATCATCATGCTGGTCGGTCTCGTCAAGAAGAACGGCATCATGATGGTCGACTTCGCCGTGGAAGCCAGGCGCGAGCGCGAGGTCACCGCCGCCGATGCAATCTACGAGGCGTGTCTCGTCCGCTTCCGACCGATCATGATGACGACGATGGCGGCGCTGATGGGCACGCTGCCGATCGCGCTTGGCCTCGGCGCTGGCGCCGAGGCGCGCCGCCCGCTCGGCCTCGCCGTCGTCGGCGGCCTGCTCGTGTCGCAGACGCTCACGCTCTACGTCACGCCCGTCTTCTACATCTACATGGAGCTGATCCAGGCGTGGATGAAGCGGCGCAAGACAGCCGACCTGACCGACGCGCCGCTGCACGGCCACGAGACCGCAGCCGCGAAGTAGCGCGGGCCTTCTCGTCCCGGACGCTTCAGGCCGGGCCGGACAAGTACTCGGCAACCCGGTCGATCAAATCGGCCGGGTTGTCGTATTTCAGGACCGTGCAGCGCGGGTGCGTGTTGCCATGGACGAGCCGCGAGATCTGATTGGCGCGATCGGCACGATAGAGCAGCAACACGCGCTGCACCGTTCGATCGCTGCGGCCAAGGACGTAGCCGACCTCGAAGCCAACCCCGTAGCTCGAGCCCGACGCGTCGGCGATCAGCACGTCGCACGATTCCAACCACGCAATGTCGCGTTCGTACACCGCGCGTTCGGTGAGCGCCGCCTCCGCGGCGTCGACGCCGTCCTCGAGCAGATGCGCGGTCAGCACCGTGTGGCCGATGGCGTCGAGCGCGGTGACGAGCGTGCGCAACGCCGCGACGGCGCCGCGGTCGCCGCGGACCGTGCAGGCCAGGTAGATGCGCATCTTACCCACCGGTGGCGCCAAAGCCGCCGCGCGAGCCGGGGCGCGGCGCGTCGGCGGTCTCCTGCCACTCGGCGCGCGCGATCGGTAGCAACACCCCCTGCGCGATGCGGTCGCCGCGCGCCACGGTGACGGGCGCGGCCGTGAAGTTCAGAACCTGGATCCGGATCTCGTCCGCCGGACCGCAGTAGTCCTCGTCGACGACGCCGACGCCGTTGGCGACCATCAGTCCGCGCTTCAGCGGAGTGCTGCTGCGCGCGAACACGCCGAGAAGGTGCCCACGCGGTACTTCTATGACGAGGCCGGTCGGCACCAGCACGACCCCGCCAGGCGGTACCGTGACGTCTTCGCTGGCCGCCAGATCGAATCCCGCGGCGCCGGCCGTCTCGTACCTGGGGAGCGGCACGTCGGCACGCAGGCGGTGAATGCGAACGCTGATCATCGCGACACTGTAGCGCAGGCGGCGGCTGTCGGGCAGGCCTCGATGCCTGGCTGGACGTCAGCGTTTCAGGCGATACAGCCGCACGTCGTCGGCCCCGATGCCGAGCAACTCGAAATCGCTTCGTGCGTCGAGCAGCGGCACCACTTCCTGGTGGTCGCGGCGGAACGCCGCCGGGTGGACGACGACGTGCGTGACGCCGGCGTCCTTCATCGCCTTGATGGCCCACTCCTGCGGGAAGTACCAGAACGCGTTCGCGTACTGATGGTAGGTGTCCGGCGTATAGCCGCTGTAGCCGTTCATCAGCGGCCGCCAGTGCGCGGTCGAATTCAGCACGTAGGAGCCGTTGAGGAAGACCGCCCAGGGCGGGTAGAACGGCTGCTCGGCCACGACCACGGGGCCCGGCTCGTCACGCAGCAGCGCGTACACGGAAGGGATCCCGGCGAACGGCTGATAGGTGAACGGCGCCCTCAGCGCTTCGGCGTTGACGAGCACGATCAGCGCGATGGCGACCGCCGGGCGCCGGATGCCCGCCGCACCGTAGCCGGCGAGAATCGCCATGCCGAGCAGGAACAGATTGCCGAAACGCGCCGCGGCGCGCAGCCCCTGCATCGGCGGAAACACGTGATACAGCCAGCCGTAGAAGGGCGTGGCGGTACCGAGCGCGAGCACCGCCCCGGCGGCGGCGAAGGCGCCCACGCCGACGATCCGCCATCGCGAGACGCCCGATTCGTGGCGCCTGAGGAGCGCCATGGCGGCGAGCACGATTAGCGTGAAGCCGGGGAAAAAGCTGTCGACCGGATCCTTGAAGAACCGTCCGCTCCAGGTCGAAAAGTG
The DNA here is from genome assembly GCA_036496585.1 of Vicinamibacterales bacterium. NCBI lineage: Bacteria > Pseudomonadati > Acidobacteriota > Vicinamibacteria > Vicinamibacterales > Vicinamibacterales bacterium. The sequence goes on along the minus strand of DASXLB010000066.1, from coordinate 55,563 downwards.
GATCCGTCCGGCCGAGGCGAGGAACCCGCGCGGCGTCGCCGAATACTCCTTCACCAGATCGAGGCTGCGCAGCATGTGCTGCTCGGTCGCGGCCCGGTGATAAGGGAGGTAGATCGGCACGAGGACGAGCGCCGACAACGCCAGGGCGGCCGCGGTGCGCGGGCCGACGAACCGCCATTGCGGCCGCCACACCGGCAGCGTCGCGACGCCGAAGATCGCCAGCATCACCGCGGCGAAGACGATGAGATAGCCCGATGTGTAGGCCGCCAGGGCCAGCCCGCCGACGAGCGCGGCCCCGGCCTTCCACGAACCCTCGCGCAGCAGTGTGTCGGCCGCGAGGAGCACGAGCGGGAGCGAATAGATGTGGATGCCCTGGATGTGCGGGAGCCTCGTCAGCGTGTGCGTATTGAATGCGAATGCCGAACCCGCCAGGAGCCCGGCGAAGAAGCTGCCGGTCCAGCTCTCGACGAGCAGGAACGTGGCAAAAGCGGTCAGCGCAAACCCCGCGATCAGGACGAGGTTGTAGACGAGAACGGGCGACCCGCCGCTCCACGCGATCGGCGCGCCGAGCAGCGCCGGCACGATGAGCGGTTCCGAGAACGCCAGCGCGTCGTGGGCCGGATAGAAAATATTGGCCTCAAAGAGGTGCAGGGGAGCGCGCGGCAGCTCGTGCTCGACCCAGGCGAGGATCCACTCGTTCAGTTGAGTGTCGGCGTTGTCGTTGCGGGAATAGCGGCCGGGGTGCATCGCCAGCGGCCAGGTATGGATCAGCGCAAGCAGCACGCAGACGGCAAGGGCCCTGGTGCGGCGCTCGGATGTCATCGGCGCGAGATTATCGCTCATCCGGCGCCATTTTCCGACGCCGCGCCGCTGGCGGATGAATTGCAATGTCGTCTCCAGAATCGGAGGTCGGATCCATGCTGAAGAGTTTCGCAGCCGCGTGTCTGGCGGCCATTGTCACCGTTCCGATGGCGGCACAGTCCAACATGGCGCAGCCGGAGAAGTTCACCGCGTTCGCCGTCGATACGAGCACCATGACGCCGCGGGCGGGCACGGCGCAGGTCGATATCACCATCAACCGCTGGTCGACCGACGCCGATCGCACCGGCTTGATCGAGATCCTGCGCAGCAAGGGACAGGATGCGCTGCTCGAGGCGTTGCAGAAGATGCCGGTCGTCGGCTTCATCAACACGCCAGGCTCGCTGCGCTACGATCTGCACTTCGCGCGGCAGATTCCGCAGCCGGAAGGCGGCCGGCGGATCGTCCTCGGCACCGATCGCTACATCGGGTCCTGGGAAGCGGCCAACCATCCCCGGACCGTGGACTACCCATTCACGGTCATCGAGCTGCAGCTCGACAAGAACGGCCTCGGCAAAGGATGGGCGTCGATCTACACCAAGGTCACCGCGACCGAGAGCGGCAACGTCGAGCTCGAGAACTTCACGAACGAGCCGGTCATGCTCAACGAGGTGCATCCGGTGAAGTAGCGAAGCGACAGGGGGTGGCTGGTGTCGGGCGGGATACACTTCAGCCGTGCATCCGCTCGTCATCGGCGTCGCCGGAGGCTCGGGCTCGGGCAAGACGACCGTCGTTCGCAAGATTCTCGACGCGCTGGGCGATGCCCGGGTGCCCGTGCTCGAGCACGATCGCTACTACCGCGACCGTAACGACCTCCGCCTCGAAGAGCGCGCCGCGCTGAACTACGACCACCCCGATTCACTCGAGACCGATCTGCTCGTCCGTGACGTCAACGAGCTTCGAGCCGGACGGGTCGTGCAGGTGCCGGTCTACGATTTCGCCCGTCATGCGCGTAAAGACGAGACGGAGACAATCGCGCCGGCACGCGCGATGATCGTCGAAGGGATTCTGATTTACACGGATCCGGAGTTGCGAAAGCTGATGGACGTGAAGGTGTTCGTCGATACCGACGACGACACACGATTCATCCGCCGCTTGCGCCGCGATATCGCCGAGCGCGGCCGGACGGTGGAGTCGGTCATCGACCAATACCTCGGCACCGTCAAGCCGATGCATCTCGAGTTCGTCGAGCCCAGCAAGCGCTACGCCGACATCATCATTCCGCAGGGGGGACACAACCCCGTCGCCGTCGACATGCTCCTGCGGCTGATCCGGGGCCTCGCGACCGACATCCGCTGACGCCCTCCCCTCGCGCCTTTATTCCGCGCGCAGCGCGACCATCGGGTCGATAGCCGCCGCCCGCCGCGCGGGAATGTAGCCCGCCAGCAGCGCCGCCGCCATGAGCACGCCCGCAAACGCCGCGAAGACCTTCGCGTCGCTCGTCGCGATGCCCAGCAGCGCCGTTTCCATGACCCGCGCCAACGCCAGCGACAATGCGAATCCGATCGCCGTCCCGACCACCGTGAGCCTGAACGCCTGCCCGATCGTCAGCCGCACGACGTCGCCGCCGGTGGCGCCGAGCGCCATCCGCAGCCCGATCTCGTGACGGCGCTGCGCCACGAAATAGGCGATCACGGCATAAAGCCCGACCGCCGCCAGAATCAGCGCGAGGATCGCGAAGGTGGCCATGATCGACGCGAGGTACTGGAGGCCGATCGTCCGCTCGTGCAGCTGCCGCCGCATCGTCATCATGTCGAACACGGGCTGGTCGGGATCGACGCGGAGCAGCGCGGCGCGGACGCCGGCCGCGGCGCTCGTCGGATCGCCCGCCGTGCGCACCACGACGCCAAAATAATCGGACGGCGCCTGCGCGATCGGCCGGTAGATCGTCGGCGCGTTGCGGCGCATGAACCAGTCCTGAATGACGTCGCCGCAGATGCCGACCACGGTCACCCAGTCCTTGCCGCCGATCTTGACGCGTCGGCCGATGGGATCCTCATCCGGCCAGTACTTGCGCGCCATCGACTCGCTGACGACCACGACCGGTGCGGTGTCCTCGCGATCCGCGTCAGTCACGCCGCGCCCGCGCTGGATGGGGATTCGCATCACACCGAGGTAGCCGGAAGTGACGAGGCGGTTGTCGGCCGACGGCGGGTTCTTCGGATCCGCCGGGGGATGGCCGTCGATCTCGATCGTCCGGGACGAGTTGCCGCCTGTCGCCGGCAGGTTGTTCGCGATCGACGCCCGTTCGACGCCCGCCACCGTCGACACTTCCTGGACGGCGCGCTCGATGAAACGCCGCCGCGTCGCGTCGTCGGGATACTTGCGCTCGGGCAGGACCAGCTTCATCGTCAAGAGACCATCGGGGTCATAACCCTGCGGGCCGTTGAGGAACCGGTTCGTGCCGAGCACGCCGAGCCCCGCCGTCACCAGCAGCGGCAGCGCGATCGCGATCTCGGCAACCACGATGGCGCGTCGCAGGAACTGACGGCCGGTGGCGCTGCGGCCGCCCTCCTTCAGCGTTTCGGCGACGCGCGACCGCGCCGCCTGGAACGCCGGCAGGATCCCGAAAATGCAGGCGGTCAGGAACGCCAGCGCCAGCGTAAAGGCGAGCAGCCGGAAGTCGGGGCCCAGCGATTCGAAGCCCGGCACGAACCGGATGATGTTCGCCGGCATCGCGATGCGCATCAGGTACAGCCCCGCCCATGCGAAGCCCATCGCCGGCGGGACGGCCACGCAGGCGAGGAGCACGCTCTCGGTCAGGAGTTCGCGGACGATGCGGCCGCGGCTGGCGCCCAGCGCGAGGCGGACGGCGACGTCACGGCGGCGCTCGGCGGCGCGCGCCAGCAGCAGGTTGGCGATGTTGGCGCAGGCGATGAGCAGCACGACGAACGCCGACGCCTGCCACATCGAGAGAATCGATCCGGTTCCTTCGTCGAGCATGCCCTGCGACAGCGTGTAGACGTGCACGCCGTGATCGCGATTGGCGTCGGGATACTGCTGTGCGAGACGGACCGCGAGCACGTTCATCTGCGACGTTGCCTCTTCGAACGTCCGGCCCGGCGCGAGGTGGCCGACCACGGTGAGGAATCGCGCGTCGCGCCGCGGCGCCGTCTTCGGATCGAACGCGAGCGGCGCCCACAGCGACGAGCCATCAGGGAACTGGAAGCGCGGCGGCGCGATGCCGATCACGGTGTAGGGCTGGCCGTCGATTGTGATGCTGCGTCCGACGATTGACGGATCGCCGTCGAACCGCCGCTTCCACAAGGCGTCGCTCAGCACGACGACGTAGTGGCGGCCGAAGGTTTCGTCGTCCTTGACGAAGCCGCGTCCGAGCGCCGGATGCACGCCGAGCGCGTCGAAGTAGTCGGCCGAAACCAGGTACCCCTGGACACGCTCCGGGTCGTTCTTCTCGAGCAGGTTGGCGTCCCACCAGGCCATGGCGGTGAGCGCGGTCAGGGAATCGGCTTGCGCGCGCCAGTCGAGGAAGTTGGCGGGCGACGTCGTCTCCTTCTTGAAGTCGAGCCCGGGCCCGGTTTCACTGACCATCACGACCCGGTCGGGATCAGCGAACGGGAATGGCCGCAGCACCAGGCGATCGATCACGTTGAAGATCGCGGCGTTGGCGCCCAGGCCGAGCGCCAGCGTGCCGGCAACGGTGAGGGTGAGCAGCGGCCGCTTGCGCAGGCCGCGCCAGCCGTAGCGGATGTCGTTCAGAAGGGTGGTCATCAGTCGGTCTCCAGCGCGGGTGGGACGGTCTCGGGTCGGGGCGCGGCGAAATGCCGCATGGGCCGCGATGCCGGCGGCCTGCCGCCAGCACCAGGTCGGGCCGCGCGTCGCGCATTCCTCCTCGAGGTCGCCGAGGATCATGTCGCGCTCGTCTGCGCTCGGGACGGTGAGCGCGAGCAGCCAGTCGGTCAGCCTCGGAGATCGAGGCCCGCGCGCGCCGCGCGAGCGAAGGTGGCTCACAGAATCGACTCCAGGCCGTTCCAGAGGCGCTGCAGCGCGAGCCGGGATTCCCTGAGTGCGCGGACGGCGGACGGCGTGACGGTGAAATACCGCCGGGCGCGGCCGCCGCGCTCGGCCAGGGGTTCGCCGAGCCGCGACCGCAGGCAGCCTTTCGATTCGAGCCGATCGAGCGCCGTGTAGAGCGCGCCGCGCGCGACCCGCCGACCCGCCTGCCGCTCGATTTGATCGAGGATAGGAACGGCATACGCCTGGTCGCCGAGCCGGAGCACCGCCAGCAGCACAATCTGTTCGAGCTCGCCCAGATAGACGTCAGGCATATGACTGCATTGTAGTCAAAATACGCGAAACGCCCCGCGCCAGTTCCGCCGCCGCCTGCGTTTCAGCGAAGCTTGCGCGCGGCTGCCTGCACTTCGTCCATCACCCGGAGCAGATTGCCGCTCCAGATTCTGGCGATCTGATCTTCGCTGTAACCGCGCTTGACCAGTTCAAGCGTGACGTTGAAGGTCTCGTCGGCGCCGTTCCAGCCGTCCACCCCGCCGCCGCCGTCGAAGTCGGACGAGATGCCGACGTGATCGATGCCGACCTTCTTGACGGCGTAGTCGATGTGGTCGACGAAATCCTTGACCGAGGCGCGCGTCGGCGGTGGGATCCTCGCGTTGAGCGCCTCCAGCTTTTTCTGCAGGTCGGTCCGCTGGTCGTCGCCGAGCGCGGCCAGCGCGCCGCCGCGTCCCCGGCCCTGACCGCCGCCGCGGGCGCCGGCAGCCGGCGCATCCGCGCGGCCCGCGCCGCGTTCACCGCCCGTCGCACAGGGGTTGGGCGCCGCAATGGCGTTGCCGCCGCGCGCGCCGCGACCGCCTCCGCCGCCGAGATTCGTTCCTGGCGGCAGGTTGAACTCCTTGCGCAGCGCGTCGAGCGCCGCCTTGCGTTCGGGTGAGTCGGTCTTCACGTACGACGCGAACGCCACCACCTGCACGACGCCGCCGTTCTTCTTGAGCGCGGCGAGCTGCTCGTCGTCGAGATTGCGGCTGACGTCGGCCAGCGCGCGCATCGCCGAGTGCGACGCGATGATCGGCGCCTTGCTCAACTGGATCGCCTGCATCATCGACTCCTTCGACGGGTGCGAGACGTCGATCATGATGCCGACCTTGTTCATCTCGGCGATGGCCTGCTTCCCGAGCGGCGAGAGGCCGTGCCACTTCCAGCCCTCGACCTCGCCGGTATTCGAGTCCGACAGTTGACTGTGACCGTTGTGCGCCAGGGACAGGTAGCGCGCGCCGCGATCGTAGAATTCCTTGATGCGGCTGAGGTCCTCGCCGATCGGGTAGCCGTTCTCGACGCCGATGAACGCGACCTTGCGGCCCGACGCGTGGATCCGGCGCGCGTCGGCGGCGGTCAGCGCGAGGCCGATCTTGTCCGGGGCAATCTGTTCGCTGAGGCGGTGGATCGCGTCGAATTTCTCGATCGCCGACTTGTAGGCGCGATCGTAGCCCGCCGGCGTGAACGCGTCCGGGCCGGTATCCTGGCCGACATAGACGATGAAAAAGGAGGCGTCGAGGCCCCCCTTGATCATCTTGGGCAGGTTGACCTGGTTGCCCAGGTCCATCGTGTAGTTGCACGTGCTGGTGAAATTGGACGGGTTGATGTCATTGTGCGTGTCGAGCGTCATCACCCGCTCGTGAATCGCCCGCGCCTTCGCCGTCAACGCATCATCCTGTGCCGTCAGCCCAGCCGTCGCCAGACCGGCCGCCATCCCCACCGCCCACAACTGCCTCATCCACGCTCCTCCCATCGGCGCATGATAGCGCGAGGAACCGGTGGCCGGCGCGCACCGCCGACGGGCCTGGCCCAATCGTGTGACGAAATAATGGCGCGGCTGAGTAAGCCGAACTCCCCCGCGGGTCGTCTTAGCACTATAGAATCGCCTCACTACCGTGCTCGAATCGCTATTCCAATTCCTGTTCGAGTACCGGCCAGCCGTTTTCCGTCAGGGGGACTTCCGTTTCGCCCCGCCGGCCGGCACGCCGGTCGCTGCGGCGGTCGTCCTCGCCGCTGTGGCGGTGGCGTTCGTCAGCTATCGCATTCTGCGCACGCGGGTGCAATGGAGGGAGCGCGCGACGCTGGCCCTGCTGCGGCTCGTCGCGCTTGCCGTGATCCTGTTCTGCGTCTTCCGGCCGGTCCTCGTCGTCAAGGCCGCGGTCACCCAGCAGAACGTCGTCGGCATCCTGATCGACGATTCGCGCAGCATGCAGCTGACCGACGAGAACGGCCCGCGGGCCGACGTGATCCGGCGGACGTTCGCCAATCCCGACAGCGCGGTCATGAAAGCGCTCTCGGATCGCTTCCTGGTTCGTACCTTTCGCTTCTCGTCCTCGACCTCGCGGCTGACCGCACCGGGCGAGCTGACCTTCAGCGGCACGCAGACGCGCGTGGCGAATGCGATCGAGAGCGCGCGGCAGGAGCTCGCCGGCTTGCCGGTCGCGGGGCTGGTGCTCGTCACCGACGGCGCCGACACCACTGACGCGACCGTCACCGACGCGCTGCTCGCGTCGAAGGCGGAGCAGCTGCCAGTGTTTACCGTCGGCGTCGGCAAGGAGAAGCTGGCAAAGGACATCCAGGTCGGCCGCGTGTCGACGCCGCGCACCGCGCTCAAGGGGACGTCGCTGCTCGTCGACGCGGTGGTCACCCAGACCGGGTATGCGGGCCAGACCGTCACGCTCGACGTCGAGGACGGCGGCCGTATGGTCGGCAGCCAGCCGGTGCGGCTGCCCGCCGACGGCGATCCGGTGTCGGTGCGCGTCCGCTTCACGGCGACCGAGGCGGGGCCGCGCGTCTTCCGTTTGAAGGTGGCGCCGCAGCCCGGCGAGGTGGTTACCCAGAACAACGAACGCGACGTGCAGATCGACGTCCGCGATCGCCGCGAGCGGATCCTGTATTACGAAGGGGAGCCGCGGTTCGAGATGAAGTTCGCGCGTCAGGCGATTGCCGACGATCCGAACCTCGAGCTGGTGACGCTGCAGCGCACGGCCGACAACAAGTACCTGCGCCTCGACATCGACGCCGCCGGCGTCGAGCTGGCCGCCGGCTTTCCCAAGACGCGCGAGGAGCTGTTCAAGTACCGCGGCATCGTGCTCGGCAGCGTCGAGGCGAGCGCGTTCACCGCCGACCAGCTGCACATGATTGCCGATTTCGTCGACGTGCGCGGCGGCGGACTGCTGGTGCTCGGCGGCCAGCGGTCGTTCGCCGAGGGAGGCTATGCAGGCACGCCCGTCGCCGAAGCGCTGCCGGTCGTCATCGGCAAGTCGGGCAGCGGCTTCACGCGCGTCAAGGTGCGCCCGACCCGCGCCGGCGAAGCGCATGCGGTCACCCAGCTCGGCGACACCGAGGAGGCCTCGGCCGAGCGATGGAAGACCATGCCGTCGCTGTCCACGGTGAACCTCATCGACACCGTCAAGCCCGGCGCGACCGCGCTGCTTTCGGGCACCGACGATCACCATCGTGACCGTATCGTGCTCGCCTTTCAGCGGTACGGCCGCGGCAAGTCGATCGCTTTTCCGGTGCAGGACTCGTGGCTGTGGCAGATGGACGCGTCGATGAGCGTCGAGGATCAGACGCACGAGAACTTCTGGCGCCAGCTGCTGCGCTGGCTGGTCGACGGCGTCCCCGACATCGTCGAGACTCGTCCCCTGGCCGACCGCGTCGAACCCGGACAGCCGGTGACGCTCACTGCCGACGTCGTCGACGACCGGTTTCTCGAGCTCAACGACGCGAGCGTCGTCGCGCACGTGACCTCGCCGTCAGGGCAAATCAGCTCGGTGCCGCTCCAGTGGACCGGCGAACGAAACGGACAGTACCGCGGCACCCTGTCGACTTCGGAGACCGGCTGGTACGAAGCGAAGGTCGAGGCGACGCGCGACGGCAAGCCGGCCGGCACCGCCGTGACGCACGTCCGCACCGCGCCCGACGACGCCGAGTACTTCGATGCCGCCATGCACGCGCCGCTGCTGCAGCGGATCGCCCAGGAGACCGGGGGCCGCTTCTATCACTCGGACAACGTCGGCTCGCTGCCTGAGGATCTCAAGTATTCCGGCCGCGGCGTGACCGCGGTGGAGGAGCGGGATCTGTGGCACATGCCGGCGCTGCTCTTCACGCTGATGGTCGTGCTCTGCGCCGAGTGGGGGCTGCGGCGGTATTGGAGGCTGGCGTGAGCCGCGAGATGCGAGGCGCGGGCCGGGTGCTGCGGATCCGTCTACGGCGGACGTTCAGGTCCGTCGTCTGCGCCATCGTGCTCGTTCTCGCACCCGTGACATCGGCGTTCGCGCAGTCGACGCATTTGCTGATCGTCGTCGGGTTGCCGGGCGACCCCGAGCACGGCGAGCTGTTCGCCAAGTGGGGCGCGACGCTGTCGGCTGCCGCGACCGAGAAGCTCGGCATCCCGAAGGATCACGTGACGCTGCTGTCGGATCGGCAGGCGACGCGCGACGCCGTCATCAAGGCGTTGGGCACGCTGGCGGCGACGGCGGGCGAGGACGACACGGTGGCGATCGTCCTCTTCGGCTTCGGCACCTATGCGAACAAGATCGCCAAGTTCAACCTGCCGGGACCCGACATGACTCCCGAGGACTTCGCCGTACCGCTGAGCAAACTGAAGTCGAAGCGGCTGATCTTCGTCGACACGACGAGTGCGAGCTCGCCGTTCATCGAGGCCCTGTCGGGGCCCGGGCGGGTGATCGTCACGGCGACGCGGACCGGCGGCGAGATGTACGCGACGCTCTTCGGCGGTCCGTTCGTCGAGGCGTTCTCGACCGAGGCCGCCGACGCCGATCATGACGGGAAGGTGTCGATCCTCGAGGCGTTCGACTACGCGCGCAAAGCGGTCGCGGCGAGTTTTCAACGCGAGGGGCTGCTGCCGACCGAGCACCCGCTGCTCGACGATAACGGCGACAAGGAAGGCACACTCGAGCCCTCGCGCGACGGCAAGGAGGGCGCCCGTGCAGCGGTGCTGAGCCTGGGCGCGTTGCACCAGCCGTCGCTTCCGACCGACGAGAAGCTGCGCGCGCTCTATCTCGAGCGTCAGGATCTGGAGCGCCGTATCGACGCGCTGAAGCTGCTCAAGAGCGGGATGGATCCCGCCAAGTATGCCTCCGAGCTGGAGAAGCTGGCCACCGACCTGGCGCTGAAGTCGCGCCAGATTCGCGAAGCAGAGGGCAAGGGTAAATGACCCTCGACAACGAGACGTACGAGTAAGACATCAACGATTCATTGACGGGATGACACACTGAGGAGATTGGCGAGCGGGCTGTCGAGGGTGGCTGGTCGTACCCTCGACGACCCCGCCGCCAGTGTTCCGGACAGGACGGAGGATACGTGGCTCTGGTGACCAACAGCGTTGATCTCGATTCGCCGGACGACGTCGCCCTTGCGGACCGGATGAAATCCGGCCGCGAGCGCATCGTGACCGAACTGCGCAAGGCGATCGTCGGCCAGGAAGAGGTGGTCAACGAGGTGCTGCTGACGCTCTTCACCGGCGGCAACAGCCTCATCGTCGGCGTGCCGGGACTGGCCAAGACGCTGCTCGTCCATACCCTGGCGCGCGTGCTCGAGCTGAAGTTCGCGCGCATCCAGTTCACGCCCGATCTGATGCCGTCCGACATCACCGGCACGGATCTGATTCAGGAGGACCCGGCGACCGGCCGCCGACAGATGGTCTTCTCGCCGGGGCCGATCTTTGCCAACATCGTATTGGCTGACGAGATCAACCGGACGCCGCCCAAGACGCAGTCGGCGCTGCTCGAGGCGATGCAGGAGCACCGGGTCACGATCCAGGGGCGCACCTACCAGCTCGACGAGCCGTTCTACGTCTTCGCGACGCAGAACCCGATCGAACTGGAGGGTACGTATCCGCTGCCGGAAGCGCAGCTCGATCGCTTCATGTTCATGACCGTGATCGATCACCCGCCGATGGAGGAGGAGTTCGAGGTCGTCCGTTCGACGACCTCGCTGCGCGACGTGACGTTCGAGCGCTCGGTGAACGGACAGGATCTGGTCGCGTTCCAGCGGCTGACCCGCCGCGTGCCCGCCGCCGACCCGGTGGTGAAGTACGCGCTCGAGATCGTCCGCGCGAGCCGGCCGAAGTCCCCGAGCGCGCCCGAGGCGATCCGGAAGTGGGCCGCCTTCGGCGCCAGCGTTCGCGCGGCGCAGCACCTGGTGCTCGGCGGCAAGGCGCGGGCGCTGACCGCCGGCCGCTATCACGTCAGCTTCGAGGACGTGCGCGCGCTCGCACACCCGGTGCTGCGCCACCGCGTGCTCACCAACTTCCACGCGCAGTCGGAAGGTGTCACCAGCGACGCCCTCATCGACAAGCTGCTCGAAGCGGTGCCGATGCCGCGCAGCGGCATGTAGGGGCAGGGGCCGGAATGGTGCGGAACGACGTTCAGCGCGGCGGGTTGTCGGGGACGAGGTTCGTCGACCCGGCGGTTCTCGCCAGGATCGGCAACCTGGAGCTGGTGTCGCGCTCGGTCGTCGACGGCTTCATCAACGGCCTGCACCGGTCGCCGTACTTCGGCGCGTCGGTCGACTTCGCCGAGCATCGCGGCTACACGCCGGGCGACGACATCCGCCGCGTCGACTGGAAGCTGTTCGGCCGTACCGACCGCTTCTACATCAAGGAGTACGAGGCCGACACCAACGCCAACTTCGCCGTGCTGCTCGACGTGTCGAAGTCGATGGGGTTCGGCAGCCGCGGCGTCACCAAGTTCGAGTACGGACAGATGCTCGCCGGCTGCCTGACCTACATGGTGCACCGCCAGCGCGATCGGGTGGGGTTTGCCGCCTTCGACGACGACGTGGTGGAGTTCGTGCCGCCGTCGGCGAAGCACATGGAGACGACGCTGCACGTGCTCAATCGCCTGCGGCCGGCGCGCCCGGGCCGGCTGGCGCCGTCGATGCGGAAGCTGGCCGAGCATTTCGCGCGGCGGGGCCTGCTGGTCGTCGTATCCGACTTCTACGAGGAACCGCAGGCGGTGCTCGACGCGATCGCGCCGCTGCGCTTCCGCGGCCACGACATCATCGTCTTCCACCTGCTCGATCCGGCCGAGATCGAGTTCACCTACGACGACGCGTCGGCGTTCGAAGATCTGGAGAGCGGTGAACAGATTCCGGTGGTGCCGGAGGCGCTCGCCGAGCAATACCGCGCGCTGGTGCGCGAGCACTCGGAGACGCTGCGCTCCAAGTTCTCGGAACTGCGGATCGACTACGCGCTCCTGAGCACCGCGTCGCCACTGGACCACGCGCTCTTCTCGTACTTGTCGATGCGCGAGCAGCTGACGCGGGTGCGATGAATGGCCACTGACGGGTCGGCAATCGGCACTGATCCATGGGCTTCGTAACCCCCCTCGTCCTGCTCGGACTCGGCGCCCTCGCTGTGCCGGTCTTCGTGCACCTCATTCAGCGCGAGCGCAAGCGCGTCGTCGAGTTCCCGTCGCTGATGTTCCTGCGACGCATCCCGTACCAGTCGGTGCGGCGCCGCCGCATCCGCGACGTGGTGCTGCTGTTGATGCGGCTCGCCGCGCTGGCGCTGATCGTGCTAGCGTTCGCGCGGCCGTTCTTCCGCCGCGACACCCTCGCCGCCGCGGCTCAGAACGGTGCGCGGGAGATGGTGATCCTCGTCGACGCCTCCTACAGCATGGGCTACGGCGATCGCTGGCAGAAGGCGCAGGCGGCCGCGCGCGACGCGGTGGCCAGGCTGGCGACCGGCGACAAGGCGTCGCTCGTGTTCTTCGCGACGGGCGCCGACGTGGCGGTGCGCTCGGCGGCCGACCAGGGACGGCTGGCCGCGGCCGTCGCCGCTGGCAAGGTCGGCGCCGGGGCGACGCGCTACGCGCCGGCGCTGAAGCTGGCCGGCAGCCTGCTGAGCGAGTCGCCGCTGCCGCGCCGCGAGGTCGTCCTGGTCAGCGATTTCCAGCGCCGCGGGTGGGAGCAGTCCCCCGGCCGCGACGACCTGAAGCTGCCCGACCGGACCGAGCTGACCATCGTCAACGTCGCGTCGGGTGAGACCGCGAACCTGGCGGTGACGCCGGTTTCGCTGCAGCGTACGCGATTCGAGAATCACGATCGCGTCGCGGTGACGGCCGGACTGGTCAACCACAGCTCCAAACCGATCTCGAATGTGAACCTGACGCTCGAGGTGGACGGCAACGCCATCCAGTCGCTGCCGGTCAGTGCGGCGGCCAACGGATCGGCGAGCGTGACCTTCGCGCCCTTCACGGTCGCCTCCCGCAACATGCGCGCGACGGTCAGGCTGCCGCATGACGCGCTCGACCGCGACAACGTCTTCCATTTCGTGGTGTCGCCGTCCGAGCCGGTCCACGTGGTGGTCGTCGATCGGGCGGGCGCGGAAGGGGAAGCGCTGTACCTGACCCGCGCGCTCGCGATCGGCGAGGCGCCGCGTCTGGAGCTGACGCCGCGGACGCCGGCGACATTCTCGGACGCCGACACGCGGACGGCGCAGGTGATCGTCCTGAACGACGTGCAGGTGAGCGACGAGCTGGCCGACCGGCTCGGACGCTTCGTCTCGGCCGGTGGCGGGCTGCTGATTGCCGCCGGGCCGCACGCGACCTGGCCGGCGCACGCCGGTGCGGTCGTCCCGGCGCTGCTCGGCGATGTCGTCGATCGCACCACGTCGGTTCCCTCCCGGTTGGGCGCGCTCGAGTTCAGCCATCCCGTGTTCGAACTGTTCCGCGCGCCGCGGAGCGGCGATTTCTCAGCCGCGCGATTCTACGGGTATCGCGCCACCGGGCAGCCGGCCGGCCAGGTGCTGGCGCGATTCGACGACGGCACCGCGGCGCTCCTCGAGCGAAAGGTGGGAGCCGGCCGCGTGCTGGTCTGGACGTCGACGCTCGACCTGAGCTGGAACGACATGCCGGTCAAGGCGGTGTTCCTGCCCTTCGTCCAGACGCTGACGAAATACCTGGCGGATTACTCCGAAGCACCCGCATCATTGACGGTGGGACAGGTCATTCCGGCGCCGCGCCGCGCCGGGCTTCGCGCCGCATCGACCTCGCGGGGCGGAACCGTCGCGGTGGCCCCTTCCGGGGCGCGCGTCTCGGTCGAGACGGAGGATGGCGCGCTGGAGCTTGGCGAGCAGGGGTTCTACGACGTCCGCACACAGGGGGCGGGCGCCGATTCGGCGACGGTGCTGGCGAGCAACGTCGACCTGAGCGAGTCGGATCTGACGCCGATGGATCCGCGCGAGCTGCAGGCCGCGATTGCCGGCCGGGCGACGGGATCGGCATCGGGCGTCGGCGAGGCGCGGCCGAGCGCCGAGGCGCAGGCGCAGGCGCAGCGGTTGTGGTGGTACCTGCTGGTGGCGGGCGGACTGCTGCTGGCCGGGGAAACGCTGCTGGCCAACCGACTGTCGACGAACGCCTCGAGATTGTCGTGAGGACGTCGATCGGGCGTTGCGAACGAGCGTGAGCGAGCGGGTCAGTAAGTCCGAGGGGCGAAGCCCCCGGTGAAGATCGAGGGTGTCATGATGCAGCACGGAGACGGCCGGTCCGACCTCATCGCCATCATCCACGAGGTGCGCCGGCGCTGGCGGACCAAGATCGCGCTGCGCGGCGGTGCCCTGACAGCGGGCTGCATCGCCGCGGCGCTGATCCTGTCGGCGTTCGCGCTGCAGTGGATGCGGTTCACCCCCGAGTCGATCCTCGGCTTCCGCATCGCGCTCGCGCTGGTCGTCGGCCTGGCGGGGTACCTGCTGCTGGTGCGGCCGCAGCTGCGCCGCGTGACCGACGAACAGGTGGCGCTCTATCTCGAGGAGCACGAGCCCTCGCTCGAGGCGGCGATCATCAGCGCCGTGGAAGCGGAGAAAACGGCTGGCGCGGCCCCTTCGCCGGTGCTCGTCGCGAGGCTGGTGCAGAACGCGGTCGAGAAGGTGCGCGCCATCGAGGATGGCCGGCGCGTCGAGCGGGCGCCGGTCAGGCGCTACTCCGGCGCGCTCGGCGGCGTGTTCGCGATCGCGGCGCTGGTGTTCCTGCTCGGTCCCGCCTATATGCGGCATGCCCTGTCGGCCCTGCTCGTCGTCTCGCGCAGCGTCGAGGCGGCGACGTACCGCATCGAGGTCACGCCCGGCAATCACACCCTGCCGCGCGGCGCCGATCAGCCCGTCACCGCGAAGCTGGTCGGCTTCCAGGCCGATCAGGCGGTGCTGATGGTGCGCAGGTCGGCGACCGCGGCGTTCGAGCGCGTCCCGCTCGTGCGCAGCGACGATCGCTATGAGGGCACGCTCTTCGACGTGGCCGCCCCCGTCGAGTATTTCATCGAGGCGGTCGGAGTCCGTTCGCCGATCTTCAACCTGAAGGTGGCGGACATGCCCTACGTCCAGAAGCTCGAGCTCGAGTACCACTTTCCCGCCTATACCGGCCTGGCGCCGCGCAAGATCGAGGACGGCGGCGACGTGGCCGTCATCCGCGGCACCGAAGTCCGGGTGCGGGCCGTCACGACGATGAAGGCGAACGGCGGGGCGATCGTGATCGACGACAAGACCCAGGTGCCGATGAGCGCCGACGCCGACGGCACGCTGCAGTCTTCGTTCACGGCCGATCACGACGGCTTCTACCGCATCGATCTCGATTCGCCCGGCGGTTCCCGCGTCAACGGCTCGCCGAAATACTCGATCGACGTCCTCAACGATCAGCCACCGTCGGTCTCGTTCGTCAAGCCTGGCCGCGACACGTCGGCTTCGCCGATTGAAGAGGTGTTCCTCGAGGCGAAGGCGGAAGACGACTACGGCATCAAGTCTATGGAGCTGGTCTACAGCGTCAACGGCGGCGCCGAGAAGACGGTCAAGCTGTTCGACGGCAGCACCCGCATGCCGACGGTGTCGGCCGGTCACACGCTCTACATGGAAGAGATGGGCGTGAAGGCTGGCGACTCGGTCTCGTACTATGCGCGCGCGTTCGACAACAACACCGTCGCCGGGCCGCAGAAGGCGACGAGCGATCTCTACTTCGTGCGCATCCGTCCGCTGACCAAGGACTTCCGCAAGGCCGATTCGCAGGCGGGCGGCGGGGGCGGCGGCCAGCAGAACCAGGTCAACAGCCTGTCGGAGCAGGAGCGCCAGATCATCGCGGCGACCTTCAACCTGCAGCGCGATCGCAAGGCGAGCGGCGAGGAGAAGACCAAGCAGGGCGCCGTCGTCGCCGGCCTAATGCAGAAGCGGTTGCAGGACCAGGTCAACGAGCTCCTCACCAATTTCGCGACGCGGGTCGGCGATCAGGCCGAGCGGTTCAAGAAGATTACCGACTTCCTGAAGCAGTCGATGCCCGACATGCAGTCGGCCGCGGCCAGGCTGCAGGCCGGGGCGCCCGATCAGGCGCTGCCGCTCGAGCACAAGGCCCT
This sequence comes from Vicinamibacterales bacterium, assembly GCA_036496585.1. Lineage (NCBI taxonomy): Bacteria > Pseudomonadati > Acidobacteriota > Vicinamibacteria > Vicinamibacterales > Vicinamibacterales bacterium. The sequence continues at coordinate 39,339 of DASXLB010000066.1, read as the reverse complement.
CGAGGCGCTGCAGAAGGCCGAGGAGGAATACGAGCTGCAGGTCTCTACGCAACAGCAGCAGGGGGGCGGGGGTGGCGGCGGCAGCCAGAAGATGGCCGAGGAACTCGCCGATCTGTTCGAGCTCGAAGTCGACAAGATGGCCAACCAGTACGAGACCGCGCAGCGCGCGTCGCAGCAGCAGGCCGACCAGAAGATCGACGAGCTCGCCGAGAAGTTGAAGGAGCTGGCGCGCCGCCAGGAACAACAGGCCGAGCAGCAGCGCCGGCGTGCCGCACAGGGGCAGGGGCAGGCGGGAGGGGACGCGCAGCGGCAGCTCGCCGACCAGGCCGAAGAAGCGGCGCGCCAACTCGAAAAACTGGCGCGCGACGAGAACCGGCCGCAGTTGCAGCAGACGGCGCGGCAGCTGCAGGACGCCGCGAACAAGATGCGGCAGGCCGCGGCCAACGGCGACCCGAATGCCGCAGCTGCGGCGGCGGGAGCGATGGAGCAGCTCAAGGAAGCCGAGCGCCAGCTGCAGCAGTCGCAGTCGCAGCGCACCGGGCGCGACGTGCAGGACGCGCTGCGCCAGGCCGAGGCGATGGCCCGCGACCAGCAGCAGATACAGGACGATGTCGGCAAGCTCGATCAGCAGCAGGGGGACGCGCGCGCCGGCAAGGCGCAGCAGCTGAGTGAGCGCAAGCAGCAGCTCGCCGGCCAGGTCGATCAGTTCGAGAAACAGCTCGATCGCACCGCCGGCGACATGTTCAAGAACGAGCGCGAGGCGTCACGCAAGCTGACCGACGCGGCCAATACCATCCGCGACAAGCGCATCCGCGACAAGATTCGCTATTCGGACGGCATGCTGCGCGGCGGCAGCTCGGCGTCCGACGTCGCCGCATTCGATCGCGACGTCCAGAACAACCTCGACGATCTGAAGAAGAAGATCGGCGAGGCCGCGTCCGCCGTCGGCCGGACGCCCGCCGACCCGAACGCTCAGGCGCTCGACAAGGCTCGTCAACTGGCGGAGGGGCTGCAGTCGCTCGGCGAACGTATGCGCGGCGACTCGCAGCAGCAGGGCAATCGTGCCGGCCAGCAAAGCCAGAACGGCCAAAGCCAGAACGGCCAGAACCAGAACGGCCAGCGCCAAGGCGGGCAGTCCCAGAACCAGCAGGGGCAGCAAGGCCAGCAAGGCCAACAGGGCCAGCAAGGGCAACAAGGCCAACAGGGCCAGCAAGGGCAACAAGGCCAGAACGGTCAGCAAGGGCAACAAGGGCAGAACGGCCAGCAGGGTGGCGGCCAGCAGCAGAATGGCCAGCAGGGCGGCAACGGCGGCCGCAATCAGGGCGATCCGACGCAAGGCGGACGCAATGGCCAGGGCAGCAACACCGCCGGCATGATGAATCCGAACGGTTCGCCGACCTCGGGCCCAGGCCGTTTCACCGACGAGCAGATCCGCCAGTTCCGCGCCGAGGCGCGGCAGCGCGCCGCGGACGCGGAAACACTGCGGCGGCTCCTCGGCCAGCAGAAAATGGACACCAAGGAGATCGACGACATCGTCAAGGGCCTGCGCAAGCTGGACGACGAGAGTGCATACACCAACGCGCAGAACGTCGCCGGCCTCGAGCAGGCGCTCGCCGACAACGTGAAGCGCTTCGAGTACACCCTGCGGCGCAAGCTCGACGCCAATCAGAATCAGGTCTTCCTCTCCGGTACCGACGACGTGCCCGAGCAGTACCGTAAGCTCGTCGAACAGTACTACCGGTCGTTGTCGAAGGGCGGGAAGTAACAGGGACACGAAGGAGACGAAGGGCACGAAGGGGCACGAAAGGCACGAAGGATCGTCGTTTGGGGTGACCGCGGCAGCCAGTGTAATAATCAGACGCCAGCGTCTGGGTGATGCGATGACGAAACGCACCCGCTCCTTCGTGTCCTTCGCCTCCTTCGCGTTCTTCTTATCCTTCTTGTTCGTGTGCCTGGCGGCGCAGCGGCCGGAGGCGCCCACCCAGGCGCAGCAGCGGCCGCTGTTCCGGGGCGGGACGCATTTCGTGCGCGTCGATGCCTACCCGATGCAGGACGGCCGGATCGTCGAAGGGCTCACGCCGGCGGACTTCGAGATCCTCGAGGACGGCAAGCCGCAGGCGATCGACAGCCTCGACTTCATCCGCTTCGACACCCTGACGCCGGAGGCCGAGCGCCGCGACCCGGTCTCGCAGCAGACCGGATTCGACATGGCGGCCGACCCGCGGTATCGCGTGTTCGTCGTCTACGTGGACCTGACGCTGAGCCAGTCGGCGGGCGCCTTCTCCGCCAGCAGCGATTTGCCGCGAGTACAGCAGCCGCTCGTGAATTTCTTCGAGCGCGTCATCGGCTCGCAGGATCTCTACGCGCTGATGACGACGCGCAACTCGGTCAAGGATCTGGTGCTTGCCCAGAAGACCACGGTAACGGTCAGCCAGGTCAAGGATCTCTTTCGCGCCAACGTCATCGAGCGGGACGAAGCCGACGAAGTGCTGGGCGCCTGTGATTTCGGGTCCGCGGTCGAGCAACTGAAATTCCTCTACCGCGCCGACGCGAGCTACACCAACCTTCACGAGTTGACCGCGCAGCTCGGCTCGCTGCGTCAGGAGCGCAAGAACCTCGTCCTCGTCACCAATCTGCTGCCGCGATGGGGGCCCAACCGGAGCCTCTACGAATCGCTGGTGGCATCGCAGGGCGGCAGGGCCGGCCAGAACGGCATCCAGAACGGGCGCGTCACCGGCGACAATCGCGAGATCTACACGAACGGCCGCGGCGGCAGCATGGACGGCTGCATGGCCGAAGCGGGACGGCTCTCGCTGATGGACTTCGAGCCGCGGTATCGCGAACTGCTCGACGAGGCCAAGCGCCAGAACGTCAGTGTCTACGTGATCACGCCTGGGGGGCTGCAGGCGCCGCCCTCGATCGCGCAGCAGGCGTCGGTGAAGACGGCCTACAACGATTTGCGATCGCTCGCCGAAGAGACCGACGGCATCGCCGTCGTCGATACCAACGATCTGAACGCCGGTTTCAAGCGCATCGCCGACGATCTGGCCGCCTACTACGTGCTCGGCTACTACACGACGAACACGAAGTTCGACGGCGGCCTTCGGAAGATCACCGTCAAGTTGAAGGGGAAGACCATTCGGGCGCGGCGCCAGTATCGCGCGCCGACGGAAGCCGAGATGACCGACCTCGCCCAGCGCGGCTCTGCGTCCCAGGCCGCCGCTGCCGCCGCCGAGATGGCGAGCGGTCCGCCGGCCGTCATTGGCGAGCCGATCGCATACCGGGTCAGCCGCACACAGCCGCCCGAGCGGGCGAAGCCGCTCGAATTCGTCCGCTCGGATCGCCTCCGCGTCGAGTGGCCGGTACTGGCCGGGCTCGATCGCCGAGAGGCGCGCATGCTCGACACCGCCGGCAAACCGATGCCGTTCGAGGTGCCGGTTTCCGAGTCTGCCGACGGCAAGATCGTCGTCGTCGAGTTGGCGTTGGCGCCGTTCGGCCGCGGCGGCTATTCCCTCGAACTGACCGCGGCGTCCGGCGGCCGGACGGAGCGCCGACGTCTCACGTTCATCATGAAATAGAAGGACGCGAAGGAGGACCAAGGAGCGAAGGAGCGAAGGGACGAGGCCGATCCCAGCCGCGTTTTCGGAAAACGAAAACGACAGGACCGCGCGAGCTGGCACTGGCGTTGTGTGCCGGCGACGTTTACTCTATCGAGCTGACGGTGACGCCATGGGACCACTAACGCGAAGGAGACGAAGGACACGAAGGAGCGGAACGCTCCGCTTCTCCCGATCCTTCGTGTCCTTCGTCTCCTTCGCGTTCGGTCTATTCGGTTCCTTCCCTTCTGCGCAGCAATCCGATCAGAAGCCGCCTGTCTTCCGGGTCGGCGCCCACCTGGTGACGGTCGACGCGTATCCCACCCAGGGCGGCGGACAGATCATTCGCGGGCTGACGCCGGACGATTTCGAGATTTCCGAGGACGGCCGCCCGCAGAAGGTCGAGAACGCCGAGCTCATTGACTACGGCGAGAAACTGTCCGACGACGACCGGTCGGTGCAGATGTCGGCGCGCGAGGCGCTCGAGCTGGCCGCCGACTCCCGCTACCGCGTCCTGGTCTTCGTCCTCGATCGCCAGGCCTTCGACCGCGACACCTGGCTGGCGACCCGCGGTCCGCTCCTCGAGTATCTGCGCAGCACGATCGAGCCGCGCGATCTCGTCGGCTTCGTCACCACCGACGATCCCTGGGACAGCGTCGTGCTCGGACGTCGGCTCAGCTCGATCGAGGAAGAGATCGCCGATCCCGACTGGCTACGGACCCCGTATCGCGAGGACGCGATGGTGATGGCGGGCTGCGGCATGGACGGCATGAACTCGCGGGTACGCGCCGACACCACCTTCACACTGCTCGAGGGACTCGTCCGGATGCTCGGCCAGGTGCGCGAGGATCACACCAGCATCGTCTTCATCTCCAACGGGATCGCGCGCGTGACGCCCGACCGCCGCACCGACGACTCGCACCCGATCTCGCTGCCGAAGATGGGCATGGTCAATGGGCGGATCCAGCGCGCCGGGCCTGACATGCACGAGGCCTACTGCCGTCAGGAGCGGCAGCGGCTCAAGGACATCGATTTCGAGCACCGTTTCACGGACCTGACCCGATCGGCGCGCGCCTCGAACATCTCGTTCTATCCGATCGGCATCTGGAATCCGCACCCGGCGCTGCCGCCGGAGCTCCTCGCCTCCGGTTTCCGCTGGCCCCAGCATCCGCCGGCCGAGCTCGTCGACTCGCTGCTGGCACTGGCCAAGGATACCGACGGCTTCGCGGTGCCGCCGCAGGGCGACGTCCCCGGCGGATTGAAGCGCATCGCGGCCGACGTCGGGACGCACTACCTGCTCGGCTACTACACGACCAATACAAAGTGGGACGGGCGGTTCCGGTCGATCCGCGTCCGCCTGAAACGGACCGGCGCCGAGATCCGCGCGCGCAGCGGCTACCGCGCGCCCACCGCCGAAGACGTCGCCAGCTTGTCAGCGCCGCCGAAACCGGGCGCACACGTGACGCCGGCGCCGGTCGCGGCCGCACTCGCCACGCTCAGCGCCGTACGTCCTTCGGCGCAGTTCATCGCCTATGGCGCGCTGGCCGGCCGGATGCTCTACGTGACGATCGAGACGCCGTCAGTGGCGGTCGACGCCGGACGCTGGAACGACGGCGCGGCGCTCGACGTCATCGCGGAAGCCGGGTCAGGCGAATCGGTCGGCACCGCACACGGGCGGCTCGGCGCCAACGGCCGCGCGTCGCTGCAGGTACCGATCGATGCCGGCGCCGCGCCGTCGAACATGTTCATCCGCGTCCACTCGGAGGGGGCCTCGATTACCGAGCGCGTGCAGATCGGCGTCGACCCTGCGTCGCTCGTCGGCGACCCGCTCGGTTTCCGTTCGAGCGCCCGCGGCCTGGCGATTCCGGCGGCCTCGTTCGTGTTCGCTCACGACGAGAAGCTCCGGCTCGAGTGGCCGGTGCTCGGTCCGGTGGAGCGGTTCGAAGCGCGCCTGCTCGATCGCTACGGCCTGCCGCTGAAGTTCCGGCTGAACGTCGAAGACCAGCCGGTGCTCGGGACGCGCCGGCTGGTCGCCAGCCTGTCGTTTGCGTCGCTCGCCCGCGGCGACTACGTGCTCGAATTGATGGCCGCTTCAGGCGGCACGAAGGAAGCCCACTATCTGGCGCTTCGCGTGAACTGAGCGCGAAGGCAGCCGATTCGTCCGTTCTCGCCGACGCCCCAACCGATCGCACCTGACGGCGCGAACGCGAACGCGTGGTAGCCGTCGCCCGGAATCGCGGTCCACGACGCGCCGTCGTTGTCGGACCAGTCGGCCCCCTGCGGGCCGACCGCGATCCACGAGGAATTCGAGCCGGGCGCGAAAGCGACCACTGAGCGGAAGCCGCCGAGCCCCCGGACGAGCGTCCACGCGCGGCCGCCGTTGCCGGTCGACGCGGCGTTGTCGTCGGCGTCGTTCTCGCGGCGGTAGTCGCCGCCGACGGCAAGCCCGTGCTGCGGATCGCGGAAGGCGACCGAGAAGATGCCGGCCGAGGGCGATGACAGAACCGGCGTGTCGACGACCCGCCAGTGTCGGCCGCCGTCGTCGGTCTGCAGCACGCGCGCGTTCGAGGCGGCGCCGGTGCCGATCCAGGCACGCCCTCCCGGTTGCACGGCGACGTTGGTGCCGCTGCCGGCGAATCCCCCCTCGTTGGGCAGCGCCGGCGGGAGCCCTTCCGGCGCCACTCGCGCCCACGTCGACCCGCCGTCGTCCGTCGTCAGGATCACGAAGCGGCCGTCGACCGAGTCACTCATCGCCAGGCCGTGCTGCGAGTCCCAGAACGCCATCGCGTCGAAGAATGCCCGGGCGTCTTCGTTTGTAAACTGGAGCGTCCAGTGCGCGCCGGCATCGGTCGTCTTGTAAATGCGGGACGCGGGCCCGGCGCCGATGCTGAGGATCCAGGCGGTCGTCTCGCTGGCGGCGTCGACATCGCGGAAGTCGAGTTTGTCGGCGTCGGGCACGTGGAGTTTCGTCCAGGCGGCGCCACCGTCCGCCGTGCGCAGGACGGTGCCGTCGGCGCCGCTCGCCCACGCGACCGTATTGCTGGCTGTGCTGATGCCGCGCAGGCGGGCCGTGACGCCACTAATCTGCGGCTCCCAGCGGGGCTGCGGCTGCGCGGGAACGAGAAACGCCGCCAGCGCGAGCGCCCCTGCGAGGTGCCTCATGCGTGTATCTTGCCACGCCGTCCCGTCCGGCGATCTAGGCTATGGGCATGTTTTCGGTCCTGCCGCTCGTCCTCGCTGTCGGCCTCCAGGCCGCGTCCGGCGACTACAGGGTTCAGCTCGACACGACGAAGGGCGCCATCGTGATCGCCGTGCATCGCGCCTCGGCGCCGCACGGCGCGGCCCGATTCTACGAGCTGGTGACGTCGGGCTACTACGACAACGCGGCTGTCTTCCGTATCCGCAAGGGCACGTGGGCGCAGTTCGGCATCGCCGGCGATCCGAAACTGGCACAGGTATGGCGGACGAAGACGATCCCCGACGATCCGTTCGTTGGCGTCTCCAACACCCGCGGCACCATCGCCTTCGCGTTCAAGGATCCGAACGGGCGCACGACGCAGGTGTTCATCAACCTCAAGGACAATTCGGCGACGCACGACAAGGAGCCGTTCGTCGTGTTCGGCGAAGTGGTGCAGGGCATGGACGTCGCCGATGCGCTGTATGCCGAGTATGGCGAAGCCGCCGGAGGCGGCATCCGTGCCGGCAGGCAGGCTCCGGTCTTCGAGGGGGGAAGCGCGTATCTGAAGGCGAATTTCCCCCTGCTCGACTACATCAGGAAGGCGACGATCGTCCGCTGAACGACGGACCTGAAAGCCCGACCTGCAGACTCAGGCGGACGCGTTGTCGCCGACGGCGGAGCGCTGCGAGAATGCGGAGTAGAGCATCGTCACCGACGTGTAGAGGACGACGACGATGACCAGCCAGCGGACGTAGGTGAGCGGCATCGACTTGACGATGTAGGCGGCAATCAGCACGCCGGGAATGCCGCCGATCGCGAGGCCGAGCGCAGCGGCGCGATCGTAGGCGCCTTCCTTGATGAACTTCAGGCTGCCGACCGGCATCAGGAACGCGCAGGAGCCCATCATGATCGGGAAGGCCGCCGTCGGGCTCATGCCGAGCAGGCTGACCAGGATCATGCACGGTGCGTAGAGGCCGATGCCGAGCGACATCAGCGCGCCCAGGAGCAGATTGCCGGCGATGGCGACGATCAGCTTGACGCCACGGACGCCGAGCGCGTCGCCGCCGCCGGGGAATAGCTTCATCGCGGTCATGAAGAACAGCGTCGCCGCAGCCAGCAGCGCCAGGCCCATGCCGATCTGCACGTAGCGTTTCGGCCACTTTGCCACGAGGCCGGCGCCAAGCCACGCGCCGAGCACGGCCGCGGCGATCATCGAAATCAGCGTCGTGACATCGACGGGAATGATCGCCGTGTAGATCAGCGCCTCGGCCACGGTCGGGAGTGTATGCCCGACGTTCAGCGTGCCGGGGATGACGCGGTCGGGCACCATCTTGAATGCGCGCCACATCGATGTCGTCGTCGCGAACGATCCAATGCCGAGCGTGTCGAGGAAATTGGTCAGCCAGCCGACGCCCATCGCTCCGGCGGTCGGTCCGTTCTCCAGGCGCGACCAGCCAATCACGTAGCCGCCAGTCAGAAGGGTGAGGACAGCCAGCAGGGCATTGATCGGACTGGCAAGGCCCGCGAGCAGAGATGTCATGTGCCGGGGTAGCTTATATCAGGTTGCGCCGGCATCCGGCCGGCTACCGCTTCCTCTTGCGACCGTCCTGAAGCACGGCGCGCACGCGCGCGACGAGATCGTCCGGGAGGCACGGCTTGGTGACGAAGCCGTCGCAGCCGACCGCCTTCGCCTCCTGACGCGCATCGTCGAACGCGTGGGCGGTCAGCGCGAGGATCGGGATGTGTTTCGTTGCGGCGTTCGCCTTCAGCTGCGCGGTCGCCTGCCAGCCGTCGAGCACCGGCATGCTGGCGTCCATCAGAATCAAGTCGGGAAGCAGCGACTCGGCGAGTTGGATCGCTTCCCGGCCGTTGGCGGCGGTCTGCACGCTGAAGCCGGAGAACTCGAGGTACTCGCGATACAGCTCGCGCGCGTCCTCGAAATCCTCGGCCAGCAGCACGAGCGGTTGGCTGCGGCTGGCGCTCACCGCGTCTCGTTCCGCGTGTAGCCGCGCCGGGTCAGGCGCCCCGCGAGCCGTTCGGAGTGCTTGCGGGCTTCGGTGTCGCGCAGGAAGCGCGACCGCCGCCGGAGCGCGCCGTCGGCCCAGATCTCGAGTTCGATGCCGTCGGTCAGCGCGACGAGTACCACGTTGATGGTCTGCGCGTCGCCGACCAGGCGCGCCAGCGTCTCGCGGCCGTCTTCCTGGATGCCGTGCCGGACCGGGGCGGTACGTGGAAGAGTCTGCTTGCGCATCGTCCGGTGTCACAGTGTACACCCGCGCTCGAGCCCGAATGGCTGAGTCATCGAAGATCGGCACGCGACATGCGGAAGGGAGGGCAATTCCCGCGCGGCAGGCGGTTTGGCGTCGGGAATCGGTACATCCCAGAATGGCTCTGACTTTGATCTGTCCGAAGTGCGAAGGCTCCACCGAGTTGCGCGGCTCCATGGACGCCTGGTATCTGACGTGGTGCGCTGACTGCGGTCGGCTGTGGCGGCTCGATCTGCGGACGCTGCTCGACGATGGCGCCAGGACCTCTACCGCGGGAGCAAGCTCGGCTCGGCCGCTGCGTCCGCGCGCTCCCTCGCCTCCCGAGCGCGCCTGATCGTCTCTCTTATCCGAAGGGCGTCGCCCCTCGGACTCCCCGACACGCGCTCTCGCTCGCCGCTTCGCCGGCTCGCTCCGATCGAGTGGCTCGTTCGCGGTGCTCACTCGCGACACGCCGACCGGGTTGGTCAGACAGCTCAGCTAAGATTCGCGCAGCAGGAATTCCAGGGCCTGGGGCAGCCGCCAGGCCCAGTCGGCCTCGCGGTGCTGATGGCCGTCGGCCTCTCCGTAGCGCAGCCGGTCCTTGCGGTAGCCCTTGGCGCGCAGGAGCCGATTGAGGGCGCGGCCGTTGCGGAGCGTGCCGGCGCCTTCCGCGGTGCCGACGTCGAGATAGAGGCGGCCCCGCGTATCGCGCGCGCGATCCACGAACTCGAGGATGCTCCGTCCGGCGAACCAGATCGACGGGCTCATCACCGCCGCCCGTCCGAACGGCGACGGACGCCTGAAGAACAGGTAGAGGGAGACGAGGCCGCCCATCGACGATCCCGCCACGACCGTGGCATCGCGCTCGCGGCGCGTCCGGTAGGCGGCGTCGATGCGGGGCTTCAGCGTGTCGATCAGGAAGCGCGCGTACTTGTCGCCGTCGCCGCCGCCGTGCCTCGCGTCGCGGGTGGGACTGTATTCGGCCAGCCGTCCCGGCGTGTTGTGGATGCCAACGACGATCGGCTCGATGCCGCGTCCGGCCAGCCAGTCGAGCCCTTCGTGCAGATGCCAGGTCTGTCCGCCGTAGGCAACCGCCGGATCCGAGAGGTTCTGCCCGTCCTGCATGTAGACGACGGGGTAGCGGCGGCGGCCCGTCTGGTAGCTGTCGGGCAGATACACGTCCACGTAGCGGCGGTTGCGCAGCTGTGGCGACCAGATCTCGAACGAGGCTTTTTGCATGCGGGTCGCGGGTGTGGATTGCGTTCCGGTACGGCTGCAGCATGTGGACACGAGGAACGGGTGGCGCCTCCTGTCCGCGTCCTGCCGGCCGCGCTACGCGTTCGCGATGTACTCCCAGATCATGTGGCGCCAGTACGGCCAGTCGTGGCCGCCCTGCGGTCCCCAGTCGTCGAGGTGGTGGGCGATGCCCCGCGCGCTGAGCACCCGCGACAGGCGGTAGGCTTCCTCGGGCTTTTCCCACGCGCCGTTGCCGGTGGCCAAATGGATATCGCAGTCCGCCAGGTGGTACAGCGTCGTGGGATCCGCCAGGTTCGCCACATAGTCGACCGGGTTGTTGAAGTAGAAGTTGTCGTCGTAGTCGCCGCCCATGAAGCGCGACATGTCGTAGACGCCCGAGAGCGCGAAACAGCGCTTGAAGAGATCGGGGTGCTTGAGGAGCGAATTGGCCGCGTGGTAGCCGCCGAGCGATGCGCCGAAGGTCCAGATCGGGACGCTGTCGGTCCGGCAGTGGCTGCCGATGAACGGCACCACTTCGCTGACGATGTAGTCGTCGTAGCAGGCCTGCATCCAGCTGCGGTGACGCGGGTGCGCGTGGCTGCCGAACGAGTCGCGATGGTTGGTGTTGACGCAGAACACCTTGACCCGCCCGGCGTCGATGAACCGGCTGAGCGTCGCGATCACGTCCTGCCGTTCGTACTCCCATTCGTCGCCGCCGGTCGTAGGGAAAGCCAGCAGCGGCGTGCCCCAGTGGCCGTAGACCGCGACTCCCATCTCGCGGCCGAGCCGATGCGAATACCAGCTGTGATAGTCGCGCTGCATCAGAGCTCCAGCCTCTCGATCAGATAGCGTCCTTTGCGGATGATCATGTCGTCGTCGATCCAGACGTCGCAGTCGCGCGTCAGGACGTCGACATGCGTGCGCGACTTCCAGGGAGCGCCGGTCTGGCTCCCGTACGGATCGCCGAACGCGAGGTGCACGCCGGGGACCTTCTCGTCCTGCAGCAGGATGCCGATCATCCGCGACAGCGCGAGGTTGGTGCCGAAGGCGAGTTCGCCGACGCGATCGCTGAATTCGTCGGTGTGACAGTACTCGAGAAACTCGCGCTGCAGCTCGGCGCGCTCGCAGTGCGCCGCGACCAGCCGGCCGCGCGCGATCTCGAGGGTCAGCGGCGTCCGCGACAGATCGCCGTACTTCGGGCCGAAGTAGTCGCCGGCGGTGCCGTTGCAGATGAACACCCCGTCCACCGATTTCGGCGTCGTGAACACTTCGCCGGCCGGCAGGTTCGACCAGTAGCGCGGACTGATGATGCCGCTCGTCTTCACCCACTGGAACGTCGGCTCGAAGGTCGCGGTCAGCGAGGTGCCCTGCTCGGTCTCGACGCGCAGGGCGGAAGCGGTGCGCATGCGTTCGCAGAGCGCCGAGCTGAGGCGGTCGACCTCCCGGTAGTCGGCGCGCATCCCCTGCTGCATGATGAGCGGCGTGACGCCGACCATGTGGGCGTAGCGGATCTGCCGGCGCTCCACGACCTCGACGATCCGCATCCGCGCCGCGAGCTCTCCCTGCAGCGGCTGGACGCAGAGAATCCCGGCGTCGGCTCGTTCGAGCGCTTGCAGCACCTGGCTCGGCGCCGCCGCGAGCGGCCGCGGCGCGAGCTGCTCGACCAGCAGGCACTCGACAACGGCGCCGGCGCCCTCCAGCGCGGCCTCGAGACTGGCCGCGACCTCGCGGCTGGGCTCGTCGGCGATGAGCGCGACGCGCTCGCGTGGCGCAATCGCGAGGCAGACATCAACAGCGTTTCTGGCGCCGGGCGTGAGTTCCGGTGAGAACGGTCCGAACAGCGTGGAGGTGGTCATTGGCGGCGCAGTGTCGAATCCGTCACCTGCAGGCCGGCCTCGAACCCGGCGTCTTCGGGCCCGATGTCCCTGGGCTGGACCACGAACGCCGGGACCTGCCCGCCGCCGGAGGTGACGTTGGCGAGTCCACTGGCGCTCAGGCGTGTGAGGAACCCCGCGACACGGCCGCGGAACAAGTAGGGGGCGAAGTCGACGAGCATGTCGCGGTCGACCACCGTGCCGCCGTCGCAGACGGGGAACGGCTCGCGGCGGACGGCGATCCGGCGCTGCGCGATCCAGCCGCCGTCGGCGACCGCGCTCTGAAGCGCCGCGTCCCAGGCCGACCCGGTCGACTCCCATCCGAGCATCACGCCGGTCCCGCCATACTCGTCGTTCGGCTTGAGGACGCAGTCCTCGCGGCGGCCGCGAACGTCGTCGGCGATCTTCCCGTCGACCATCCGCGTCCAGGGCACGTGCGCGCGCACCGCGTCCAGGTCCGCCGGATCGAACAGATGCGCGTAGCGTTCGTCGGTCAGCACCGCGAAGAACGCCTTCTTGTGCGGGATCTTGCAGCGGAGGTTGTTGGCCACGCACACGGCGCCGGCACGGTAGGCGTCGACCAATGCACGGCATTCATCGGGCCGCGCCACGATATCGTTGATCAGCACCCGACGGTAGACGAAGTCGATCGCGCGCCCGCCGCCGTACAAGCGGGAGCCGTCGAAGGTGAGGTCGCGCGGATCGTGGATCGACGTCTCGATTCCTGCCGCGGTGAACGCGTCGCGCAGCAGCTCGAACTCGCTCCAGGTCGGCACTTCCCGCCAGTCGACGATCGCCATGCGCGGCGCCGTGTGCGTGCCACTCCATTCGGCCCACGTTTGCAGCAGCGCGGCCCGGATCGCGTCGACCGGCGTGTAGTAGCGCACCTCGAACTGCTGCCGGAACCGCGCCATCATGACGCCGCTGTCGAAGAGCTCCGACAGCCGCTGGCTGTAGGCGGCGCCGGCCGGACTCTCGGCGTTGTACTCCGCGAACTCGAGCGAGTCGGGAAGCAGAAAGGCGTCGGCGCGGCCGGCGGTGCTGGCCGGCCCCGGGCCGGGCTCGATGGCGGCCAGCGCCATCTCGGCGTCGCTCATGCCGAGCGACCGCATCAGCGCGGGATCCGCCGGCGCTACCGCGGCCAGCCGCTCGCCGAGACGCCAGAGCGCCTCGGAGGCGCGCGCCACCCGTCCCTCGTCGCGCGGATGCAGGAAAAACGGCCGCAGGAACGGACAGAGCAGGCGTCCGCCGAACGTCAGGCGGCCGGCCCGCATCCGATCGGCCAGTGTGCCGCACAGATCGGCGTCGCTCTCGACGCGCAGGATCGCATTCCACGCCGCCGCGGGATCAGTCACCAGCTTCCAGCTCCCAGTTGGCAGTCTGCCGTTCGCGTCTCGCGCGGCCGGCTTTCGGGCGTTCCAACCCCACCTCCTAAACCGGTCCGGTCGTCGTGCCGAGCCCCGTCATCTCGGCCCATCGCGGCCACGACTGTGTGGGCTGGCCGCTGAGCGCCCGGTCGATCACCAGCCGCGCCATCTTGTCGACGACGATCTCGAAGTAGTGCGGCGTGATGCGGTCGCGCTCGAAGTCGGGCGCCGGGTTGAGGAAGTCGATGGCGTAGGGGATGCCGTTCTCGACCGCGAACTCGATGGTGTTCATCTCGTAGCCGAGCGCGGTGTTCAGCGTCTGCGCGTCCTTGATGATGCGCGACCCGAGCTCGGGCGTCAGATAGGAATGCTCGACGAGGTAGCGCCGTTCGTGCGGATCGTAGCGGACCGGCGTGATGTCGGTCTTGCCGAACGTGAAGCACCGCACGTACTGGTCGAAGTGGATGAACTGCTGCAGCGTCATGCAGTACGGCCCGGTGCCGTCGTAGGCCGCGATCAGTTCCTCGCGGTTGTTCACCTTGTAGACGTGCTTCCAGCCGCCGCCCGAGTAGGGCTTCAGGATCGCCGGACGGCCGACGTAGTCGAGCAGCCCGTCCCAGTCGATCGGATATCCGAGGTTGTGCAGTGATTCCGGCGTGAGATCGATCTCCGACGGGTACGACTTCTGCGGCAGGACCACCGTTTTCGGCACCGCGACGCCGACTTTCTGCGCGATCGCGTAGTTGAAGAACTTGTCGTCGGCCGTCCACCAGAAGGGGTTGTTGATCACGTAGGTGCCGGTCAGCACCGCATGCTTGAGAAAAGCGCGGTAGTACTCGACCTCATGCGAGATGCGATCGACGATGACGCGGTAGCCGGACGGCTCGCCCATCGTGGTGCCGGTCAGCTTCACGAACTCGGCGGTGATCCCATGCTCTGCACCGAGCCGGTTGACCCGATCGAGGAACGCGGGGGGGAACGCGAATTCGCGGCCGCACAACAAGCCGATTTTCATGTCCGTCTCCATCTCGTGCCAGGTCCAAGATCTGGTCGACAAACCGCTGTCGGCCGGGGCCGGAAGGTCAGCGCCCGGTCCCGATGGCCGGAGCGTTGCCGGCGCGCGTCTCCTCGACCACCCACTGCACCACCGCGCGCAGATCGCCGGTCCGGCGGAACACCTCGAGCTGGCGATCCGCGCTGGTGCCGGTCTCGACGATCGTGTGGACGTACTGCAGCGCCTCGCGGCTGCCCAGTTCATCGGCGACATCGTCCACGAACTCGAGCAGTTCGAGCGCCAGCTCCCGCATCGGCACTTCCTGACGTTTGCCGAAGTCGATGAGCTTGCCGTCGATGCCGTAGCGCGCCGCGCGCCACTTGTTCTCTTCCACCAGGCTGCGCGGATAAATCCTGAATCCGAGGTTGCGGCGACGCAGCCGATAAAGCTTGACGACGATCGCCTGCGCCAGCGCGGCCAGCGCGATCGTCACCCGCGGCGAGGTGGGCACGTCGCAGACCCGGAACTCCAGCGTGCCGAACACCGGATGCGGGCGCAGGTCCCACCACACCTTCTTGCCGTTGTCGATGCAATGCAGCTCGACGAGCGTGTCGACGTAGTTCTCGTACTCGCTCCATGAGTCGAACTTGTCGGGGATCCCGCTGCGCGGGAAGCGCCGGAACACCGTCGTCCGATAGGACTTCAGGCCGGTGTCGCGCCCCTGCCAGAACGGCGAGCTGGTCGAGAGCGCCAGCAGGTGCGGCAGGAAATAGCGCGCCTCGTTCAGGAGTTCAATCGTGCTCGCCTTGTCGGGTACCGCGACGTGGATGTGCAGCCCGAAGATGAGCAGCGAGCGCGCCAGCTGCTGCAGCTCCTCGACGATGCTCTCGTAGCGCGCGCCCGGCGAGATGATCTGGTCCTTCCAGTTCGAGAACGGATGCGTTCCGGCGGCGGCGATTCGCATGCCCACCCGCTCGGCGTTGGCCGAGAGATCGCGTCGGATACGGCAGACCTCGTCGGCGAGCTCGGTGACGTCGGCGCAGATCTTCGTGCCGACCTCGACGATCGACTGGTGCAACTCGCGCTTGATCTGATCCCCGAGCGACGTCTCCGAGGCCGTCAGCAGCTCCGAGACGTGCGAACGCAGCTCCCAGCTATCGGGGTCGACGATCTGGAATTCCTCCTCGACCCCGATGGTGAACGCGTGCCCCATCACGTCATCATAATGGAGAAGCGCCGCCTCGCTGGTTTACACTCACACCGCGATGAACACGCCGGCTGCCGCGGTCAGAGCGACGTGGCCGCTCATCGCGATCCTGGCGGCCGCGTTCGCGCTGCGTGTCTGGGGCGCCGGGTTCGGGCTCCCGCACACCGAGTGCCGCCCGGACGAGCGTCAGCTCGTGAACCTGGCGACGCGCGTCGCCGATGGCGATCTCAATCCGCACTACTTCATCTGGCCGACCTTGTACGTCTACGTCCTCGCCGCCGTGTTCCGCCTCGAAGGTCTCGCCGGCCTGTTCCACGACGCTCCCGCCAGACTGGCGGAGCTGATCTTCACGGCCCGGCTGCTGGGAGTGCTGCTCGGCACGGCGCTGGTCTACGCTGTCCACGAAGTGAGCCGGATCGTCTCGGGGCGCGCCGCCGCCAGGACCGCCGCTTTTTTGTGTGCCGTCACGTTCCTGGCCGTCCGCGAATCGCATTTCGGCATGCTCGACGTGCCGATGACCCTGGCGATCGTCGCCGCGATGACGGTGCTGCTCGGCGCGAGGGTGTTGACGCCGTGGCGCGCCGCCGCATTCGGGCTCGCCGCAGGCCTGGCAGCCTCCATCAAGTTCAACGGCATTCTCGTGATGGTGCCCGGCCTGGTGCTGGCTCTCTACGACGGCGCGCGGTCGAAGGATCTGGCGCGGACATCCTGGCGCCTCGCCCTCGGCATGGCTCTGGCGGCAATCCTGGGATTTCTCGCCGGCACGCCCTACGCCGCACTCGACGCCCCGGCGTTCCTGGCAGGCACCCGCGCGCTCCACGACCATCTCGCGTCAGGACACGTGCACGACGGACAGCAGCTCGCCATCGGCTCGCCGCTCCGCGCCTACGCGTTCGATCTGTTGCCGGCGGCGGTCGGCTGGCCGGTCGTGATCGTCGCGGCCGCCGGATTCGTATTGCTGCTGGTCCGTCAACGACGCGAGGCCGTGGCGCTCGTCTCGTTCCCCGTCGCCTACCTCGCCGCCGCGAGCACGGGGAGCACGGTGTTCGCGAGATACGCCTTGCCGCTCGTGCCGTTCATCTGTGTGGCGGCCGCGGAGGCGATTGCCTCTCTGGCGGGCAGGGCTGGCCATTACAAGGTCGCCGTGGTGGTGGCGCTGTCCGCGCTGCTGGCATTCCCCTCGATGCGGGCCGCGTTCTGGCTCGATACCCTGTTGGCGCGAACCGACAGCCGGCTGCTCGCCGCGCAGTGGATCGCCGCACACGTCCCCTCGGGCGCGACGATTGCGCAGACGGGCTCCGTCTACGGAAAGGTGCAATGGTCCGGGTCGAACTGGCGTGAGACCAGTCTCGATGCGACTCCGCAGAGTCTGCCCGACTTCGTGATCGTGCCGCGCTCGCCGCTGCGCCTCTACAGCCGGGTGCCGGAGTCAGTTGACGCCCTCATCAATGGTGACTACCGCCTCGTGCAGGACATCTCGACGGGCATCGATGCGGTGGCGCCCGAGGCGTTCGATCAATCCGACGCGTTCTTCCTTCCGCTGCAGCGTTCGCCAGCCATCCGCCGCCCGGGACCGGACGTCTCCATCTACGAAAGGCGCGCCCGCTAGTGCCGGCGAGCGGAATGGGCCGCCTCCGTAGCGACTGGCTTCCGGCGGGCGCGCTGACGCTCTGTCTGTTCCTGCTCTACAACGCGAACGGACGCGAGATTCCCAGCTATGACTCACAGCCCGCCAAGTACACGGCGATCGAGCTCGCCACGCGCGGCACACTGCGTCTCAATCACGTCGTCGGACGAATCCCGGCTCTCGCCGAGCGGCCAGGTTTCGCGCTCGATCGGCGCGGCAATTACCGATCCGCGTATCCGCTCCCCTCGGCGCTGGCGGCTGCCGGTGTCGCCTGGGGGCTGGCGAAGCTACACCTCCTCGACCTGAGTTCGCCGATCGCTGCCGCCGTGGTGGCGAAGCTGACGGCCTCGATGCTCACCGCGCTCGCCGCGGCCGCGGCATTCTTCTGCGCGCGCGCCGTGCTGCCCGTGGTTCCGGCCCTGCTGGTGGCGTTCGGCTTCGGCGCCGGGACGAACATGTGGGCTGCCGTCAGCCAGACGCTGTGGCAGCAGGAGACCGCGCTCTGTGCCCTGATGATCGCGATCGCGATGCTGATGGCGCCGAACTTGACCCGCCTCCGGGCGCTGCTCGTCGTCTGCCTGCTTGCCTTGGCGGCTGCCGCGCGGCCGCAGCTGGCGCCGTGCATCGCGGTGCTCGCGGTCTCGGTCGTCGCGCGCCTGGGTGTTCGTGTCGGCTCGATCCTCATCCTGACGCCGCTCGCTGCCGCGGCGGCAGTGGTGATCGGGCTCAACACCGTGTGGTTCGGCCACCTGCTCGGCGCGGTTCCGAGGCTGGAAGCGTTGCACGCAGGCGTTCACTTCGTGCCGGGCAGTCTGACGGCGAGTGTCCCGGCGGGCATGCTCGGACTGTTGATCAGTCCAAGCCGTGGACTGCTCGTGTTCAGTCCGATCGTGGCCATCGCGGCGGTGGGCGCCAGCCGGCTGACACAGGGCGGCTGGACGTCCGAGCGGCCGGAGCGGCGCTGGTGCGCCGCCGCCATCGCGGTTCAGTTCCTGCTGTACTCGACCTACAGCGTATGGTGGGGCGGTCACACGTTCGGGCCGCGCTACGCGCTCGACGCGCTGCCGATGATGGTGCCGCTTGGCGCCGACGGCGTCGAGATCGTCGGGCGGCATGCGACCGGACGGGCGTTGGCGATCATCGCGCTCGTCTGGTCGGTGGCGGCGGCGGGGACCGGCGCGTTCGTCTATCCGTCCGAGGCGTGGAACTCCGATCCCACCGAGATCGACCGCGCTCACGGCCGGCTGTGGGACTGGCGCGATCCGCAACTGCTGCGGTGCTGGCAGACCGGGCCGAGTCCCCAGAACTTCGATCTCGTCCGCTACTGGCGATATCGTTAGCGCACATGAGATTGCCGCGAACCGCCGCCTGGCCGCCTGCAGTGGAGCCCCTCGTCCTGACGCTGATCCTGCTGGCGAGCGCGGTCGCCCGCCTCTGGTTCCTGGCCGCCGGGGTGCCGCACGCCGTCGGCATCGACGAGCCGCAGGTCGTCGACCGCGCGCTGCGCATCCTCCGTACCGGCAGCTGGAACACCCATCTCTTCGACTATCCGACGCTCGTCATCTATCTGCACGCGTCCGTCCAGATCGTCCGCTTTCTGTGGGGAGCGCTGCACGGCGAGTGGGCCTCGCTCGACGCGTTCTCGATCGAGAAGATCTACCTGGCCTGTCGTGCCGTCACCGCCGTGATCGGCGTCGCCACGGTCTGGCTGACCTGGAGGCTGGCGCGGGATCTCGCGTCGCGTGGCGTCGCCCTGCTTGCCGCGGCCGAGCTCGCGGTCCGCTCGCTGCATGTACGCGAATCCCACTACGCGCTCACCGACGTGCCATTGACAGCGCTGACCACGCTCGCGTTGTGGCTGGCGGTCCGCGCCGCGCGCCTGCGCACGACTGCCGGCTACGCCTGGGCCGGTGCCGCCTGTGGATTGGCCGCCGCGGCCAAATACAACGGCGGCGTCGCCATGGTCGCGGTCGCGGCCGCGTGGTTCGTCGCCGACCGGACGGCCGCGGATCGATGGCGCAAAGCGGCGGCGGGCCTCGCGGCCGCGGCGGCGGCTTTTCTCGTCGCCGCCCCCTACACGTTGCTCGACCTGCCGTCGTTCCTCGACGGATTCGCCGCGCAGTTCTCGCGCTTTGCGGGGGCGCCCCCCGGCGGCGCGCTCTGGCTCACTTACGTAAAGCACCTGTCGCCGGCGTGGTCGCGCTGGTGGGTGCCGCTGGCCATCGCAGGCGCGGCGATGGTCCTGGCACGCCCGTCGACGCGCCGCGCCTGGGCGCCGGTCGTCGCGTTTGCCGCCGTGTTCTTCTATGTGCTCGCGTCCCATGCGCCGGCGTTCGGCCGCTACGCGCTGCCGCTGCTGCCGCCACTCTGCATCCTGACCGCGTCCGCCGCCGCCGCGATCGCGTCGGCGCTCGCGGGGATCCGCGGGCTTGGCCGCCCGGTGGCGCGCCACGTCATCACGGTGGCCGGAATTGTCCTGCTCGTCGCTCTGCCGGCGGTCGAGACGGTGGCCTGGCTCGACGCCCTCAAGCGCCCGGATACGCGGACAATGGCCGCCGACTGGCTGAAGGGCAGCGTGCCGCATGCCAGCCGGATCGCCGTCGAGAACAGCGGGCCGACCTATCTCGACGCCGCCGGCTTTCGCGTGATCGCCAGCGAACGGCTTCTCGATCACCCGATCGCGTGGTACCGGGATCACGCCGACCTGCTCGTGATCAGCGCGTCGGATCTGGATCGCTACGAGTCGTACGTGAACGCCGGACCGACGGTCTTCCAGGTCGAGCCGACTCCGCAGCGGTGGGGACCGCCGATTCGCGTGGTCGAGATTCGGAAAGAGTAGGCGCCCACCCTTCTACATTCCGCTGTCTCTCCCGATCACATCCGGCGGCGTGATCGCGGCCTGGATCCGGTGCGCCAGTTCGTCGTGCTCGTTGCGCAGGGCCGCCGGCATGTGCGCGCCGAACATCCGGATCAAGTCGTCCTGCCCGGCCACGGCTTCGACCCATTCGGGAGGATCGACCCGCAGCAGCCTGGCCATGTCGGCATCGCTGATGTCGAGACCCGTGCGATCGATGCCGTCGGGTGTGGGTACCGCGCCAATGACCGTGGCGACCGCGTTGCCGCGACCCTCGCAGCGATCCAGGATCCACTTCAGCACGCGCAGGTTGTCGCCGAAGCCGGGCCACAGGAACCGGCCCGCCGAATCGGTGCGGAACCAGTTCACCCGGAACAGTTTTGGCGGCCGCGCGATCGACTGGCCGACGTCGAGCCAGTGCTGGAAGTAGTCCCCCATGTCGTAACCGCAGAACGGCCACATCGCCATCGGATCGCGCCGCAGCACGCCGACCTTGCCCGTGGCCGCTGCCGTCGTTTCCGATGACAGCGTCGCGCCCAGGAAGACCCCGTGCTGCCAGGTGTGCGCTTCGTACACGAGGGGAATGCGGCGCTGCCGCCGCGCGCCGAAGATGATCGCCGAGATCGGGACCCCCTCCGGGTTGTCGAACTCCGGAGACAGCGAAGCGCAGTTGGTGGCGGGGGTCGTGAAGCGGCTGTTGGGATGGGCGGCTTTCTCGGTCGCCGCCGGTGTCCACGGCCGCCCCTGCCAGTCGAGCGCCTCGGTCGGCGCCGGGTCGTCGTGCCCTTCCCACCACGGCGTGCCGTCGGGGCGCAGCGCCACGTTCGTAAAGATGGTGTCGCGCTGGATCATGTCCATCGCCGTCGAGTTCGTCCTGCGGGACGTGCCCGGGACGACGCCGAAGAAACCGGCTTCCGGATTGACGGCCCACAGCCGTCCGTCGGAGCCGGGGCGGATCCAGGCGATGTCGTCGCCGACGGTCGTGGCCTTCCACCCTGGCAGCGCCGCCGGCGGCTGCAGCATCGCGAGATTCGTCTTGCCGCATGCCGATGGGAACGCGCCCGCGACGTAGTGCATGCGCCCCTCAGGATCCTGGAGGCCGAGCAGCAGCATGTGCTCCGCCAGCCAGCCTTCCTGCCGGGCGAGATAACTGGCCAGCCGCAGCGCCATGCACTTCTTGCCGAGCAGCGCGTTGCCGCCGTAGCCCGACCCGATCGACCACACCGTGTTGGTCTCGGGGAAGTGCATGATGAAGCGGCGGTCGGGGCTGAGATCGCCGAGCGAGTGCAGACAGCGGGTGAAGTCGTTCGAGGCGCCGAGGTGATCCAGCGCGGCCTGTCCGACGCGCGTCATGATCCGCATGCTCAGGACCACGTAGCGGCTGTCGGTGATCTCGACGCCGACTTTCGAGAATCGCGATCCGGGCGGCCCCATCAGGAAGGGGACGACGTACATCGTCCGTCCCTGCATGGCATTGGCGAAGAGCGGCGTCAGCTTGGCGATCGCCTCGGCCGGGACCATCCAGTTGTTGTTGGGGCCGGCGGCGTCCTTCTCGGCGGTGCAGACGTAGGTGAGGTGCTCCGTGCGGGCGACGTCATGCGGCGCGCTCCGGTGCAGGTAGCACCCCGGCATCTTCTGCTGGTTCAGCTCGATCAGCTCGCCTGCGGCGACCGACTCATCGGTCAGGGCGCGACGTTCGGCCTCGGAGCCGTCGCAGATGAGGACCCGGTCGGGACGGGTCAAGGCCGCGACCTCGTCAATCCATTTGCGGATGCCGGTGTGCGTCAGTCCAGCTTTGTCGCTCATCATTCTTATTCTATTAGCGTGGCTTCATCGACTGTCGCGGAATCGATCGCCCGGAAGAGTGAGTGGCGGCAGCGCGCCGGCGATCTGCGACCGCGACGGCTCGAACCACGGCGGCAGGACGAGCGTCTCGCCGAGGTGGGACGGGTTCTCGTCGACCGCGAATCCCGGTCCCTCGGTAGCGATCTCGAACAGCACGCCGCCCGGCTCCTTGAAGTAGACCGACGAGAACCAGAAACGATCGATGACCTCGGTGGCGCGGCCGCCGGCCGCCTCGATCTGGGCGCGGACGGCGAGCTCGTAGGCGACATCGGTCACCGACCAGGCCAGATGATGGACGGCGCCGACGCCCCAGGCGCCGCGGCGTTCCTGCGGCGTCTCCCGGATGTCGACGACTCCGGAATAGTCGTCGAATCCGTAGCGGGTCCAGCCGCGCTCCTGCGCCAGACGCCGGAAGCCGAGCGCGCCGGTGAGAAACGCCGCCGTGTCGGGTTCGTGGCGTTCCCAGAGCTGTGCGCCGAAGAGACCGCGAATCTGGCGCTCGACGGGCACGGCGCTGCCCTCCCACGGCGCGAATGGCCGCGAGGGTCGCGGCTCGCGCTCGACGAGGGCGAGGCGCATGCCGTGCACGTCGACCAGCGGCAGAACCCGGTCGCCGAACCGCGATTCCACGGCGCCAATGCGGACGGCATACTTCTCGAGGCGGGCGCCCCACCAGCCCAGGCTGTCGGGCGGCACCTCGAGCGCCACTTCCACGGCGAGCCCGTGGCCGAGGCGCGGCGGTGCCATCTGCGCCCACGGGAAGAAGGTGAGATCGGTGCCGGGATGCCCTTCGGCGTCCGCGTAGAACAAATGATAGGTGCCGGGATCGTCCTGATTGATGCTGCGCTTGACCAGTCGCATCCCGAGAATACCGGCGTAGAAGTCCAGATTCTCCTGTGCCGGGCCGGCGATGGCGGTGATGTGGTGCAGTCCGTGTACGGTATTCATATCCCTCACACGACGCATGCGTGAAAGTGCTTGACACTGTTCATGCCCTGCGTAACCTCTCCCTGATGCATTGATTGCGTTTTTCTCTGGGAGGACAGTTTATGTCTGTGGTGACCCGGTTCGCCACAGTGCTGGCGCTCGCAGCCGGCCTGTGCGTGGTCCCGAACAGTGTGTCCGCGCAAGCGGTCACCGGCACACTTCTTGGCAACATTACCGATTCCAGCGGCGGCGCCGTCCCGGGGGTGACGGTGACGGCGACCGAGGTGCAGACGAACGTTGCGCGCACCGTCGTGACCAATGAATCCGGCGTCTTCCTGTTCTCGAGCCTGACCAACGGCAAATACACGGTCACGGCCGAGCTGCAGGGCTTCAAGAAGATCATCCGCCAGAACGTCCTCGTCGACGTCAACACCACCATCCGCGTCGACATGGCGCTCGAAGTCGGCAACATGACCGAGGCGGTCAGCGTCACGGCGGAATCGCCGTCGCTGCAGACGGACCGCACCGACACCGGCCGTTTGCTCGAGTCGAAGATGGTCGAGGACATCCCGACCGCGTTCAATCGCAACTTCCAGAGCCTGCTGGTCACGGTGCCGGGGGCGACGCGGCCGCACCGCGATCACTCGGCCTTCTTCAACTCGCAGGACTCCCTGTCGACCGAGGTCAACGGCCAGTCGCGACTCGCCAACAACACGATGATCGAAGGGGTCGACGACAACCAGAAGACCGGGCTGCTGCAGGTAATCATTCCGGCCGCCGACGCGCTCGAGACCGTCAGCGTCACGACCAGCAACTACGACGCCGAGTTCGGCCGCTCGGGCGGGGCGATCACCAACGTCACGCTGAAATCGGGCACCAACGCCCTCAAGGGTACCGCCTTCGTGTTCGGCAACAACCAGTCGACCATCGCCGGCGACTACTTCACCCACACCAAGGCGCCGACCAAGTTCCTCAACAGCGGCTTCACGCTCGGCGGGCCGATCATGAAGAACAAGCTGTTCTTCTTCGGCGACTACCAGCGCACCATCGACAACCAGGGCTACACGGTGCGCGCCCTCGTGCCGACCGCGGCGATGCGGGCCGGCGACTTCAGCGCCGTGTCGCAGCACATCTACGATCCGCTCACCGGCGACGTCGGCGGCAACAATCGCGCGCAGTTCCCGGGCAATGTCGTCCCCGCCGATCGCATCAGCCCGATCGCGTCGCAGCTGATGAAGTTCATCCCGCTCCCGAACTTCAACGCGCCGCTCGGCCAGAACAACTTCGTGCAGGACCAGACGCGCGAGAAGACGACCGACGGCTTCGACGCCAAGGTCAGCTACACGGCGAGCCAGCGCGATCAGTTGTCGGCGCGTCTCAGCTTCATGCGCCCGGTCCTCTTTGATCCCGGCCTCTATGGCCAGTACGGCGGGCCCGCCAACGGCGGCTTCGCCGGCACCGGTACCAACACCAGCTACAGCACGGCGGTCACCTGGACGCGCGTCGTCAGCAAGTCGACCGTCTTCGATCTGCGCGGCGGCCTGAACTACTACCGTAATACGACGACCACCACCGCCAACGGGTTGACGACGAGCACCGACGTCGGCATTCCGGGCGCCAACCTCGGCGACGACTATACGAGCGGCGTCTCGCAGATCAGCGTCGGCGGCTATTCGGATCCGGTGCTCGGCTTCTCCGCCAGCCAGCCGTGGGATCGCTCCGAGAAGACCTGGAACATCGTGACCTCGCTGACCAAGCTGTACAACGCGCACACGGTCAAGATCGGCGGGGAGTGGCGGAAGAACCGCGACATCCTGCTGCAGACGCAGGACGCCGGCGGTCCCCGCGGCCGCTTCGCCTTCACTGCCTCGGGCACCGGCTCCCCGGCGGAGTCGGCCTCGCAGACCGGCATCGCCAACTCGTTCGCGGCGTTTCTCCTCGACTGGCCGAACACCGTGCAGCGCGACCTCAAGGTCATCGACCAGCCCGGCACGCGCCACTGGGCCACGGCGGCGTTCATCCAGGACAAGTGGCAGGCGCGCTCCAACATCACCATCGATCTCGGTCTGCGCTGGGAGTACTACCATCCGCTCGAAGGGGTCGAAGGGCAGGGGACGCTCTCGAACTACGATCCGACGACCAACACGCTGCGCGTCGCCGGCTATGGCGGCACCGACGAAGCGCTCAACGTCAAGAGCTGGTTCAAGAACTTCGGGCCGCGCACCGGCATCTCGTGGCGGCCGAACGAGGCAACCGTCGTCCGCGCCGGCTACGGCGCGAGCGCGATTCCGTTCCCCGACAACCGCTACGCCTTCAACTATCCGGTGAAACAGAACTACGCCGGCAGCGCCGTCAACGGGTTCCAGACCGCCGGATCGATGGCCACCGGCTTCCCGGCGCCGGTGTTCGCGTCGATTCCCTCGGACGGCGTGCTGCCGGTGGCTGGCTCGCTGCTGAACTCGACCTACGACGTCGTCCCGAGCGTCCTGCACGAGGGCACGCTGCACTCGTGGAACGTCGCCTTCCAGCGCCAACTGCCGTACGGCTTTACCGCCGATGTCGCCTATGTCGGCAGCAAGGGCGTCGACCTGGTGATGGACGTGGACCTCAACGCGAGCCTGATCTACGGGTCCGGCAACAACGGCCGCGCCCAGTTCGCGCAGTTCAACCGCACCGGCACCTCGCGCGAGCGTTCGAACCTCGGCAAGTCGCGGTACGACGGCCTGCAGATGAAAGTGGATCGCCGCTTCCTGAACGGGTTCCTGATCACCAACTCGTACACGCTTGGACGCTCGCAGGACCTGGCCAACGAAAACGGCACGATCGGGACGCCGATCGATTTCAATCAGAGCTGGGCGCGCTCCGACACCGACCGCCTCCACAACTACGTGCTGTCGACGGTCTACGAGCTGCCGTGGGGTCCCAACAAGCGGTGGCTGCAAGACGGGGTGACCAGCAAGATCCTGGGCGGCTGGCAGCTGAGCGCCCTGTTCGACGCGCAGTCGGGACAGGCGCTGACGATCGGCGGCAACGGCACGGCGCTGAACACGCCGGGCAACTCCGCGTTCGTCAACCTGACCGGCGACAACAAGGTGCTCGGCGGCCTCGGGCCGGGTCTGCTGTATTTCGATCCGACCGTCTACTCGCTGCCGGCGGCCGGCGTGCAGGGCAACCTGCCGAGACACGCCGGCCCTGACGGGCCGGGCTTCTGGCAGCTCGACGGTGCGCTGTTCAAGCGTTTCGCGATCACCGGCGCGCGCTACGTCGAGTTCCGCGTCGATGCCTTCAACGTCACGAACTCGGTGCGCTGGGCCAATCCGAACACGACGTTCAGCACGTCGACGGGCAACACCTTCGGGCAGATCACCGGCACCAACGGCAGCCAGCGCAGCATCCGCTTCGGCGGGCGGTTCGTCTTCTGAAGGAGTTGGCAGCTCGCAGTTAGCAGTACCCATGCGCAAGGCCGGCGGACGCCGGCCTTGCGCATGCTGGTCATCGGGCACTCTCGACGAACCATTCCTTCTTCACAATTCCATCAGATCCTTCCCGACAACGATGCGCCCTCCGAACGTGCTGCGCGCCGCCGCGCGGAGCTCCTCGTCTGGCGGCGCCGAGTCGGTCGGGACGATATGCGAAAGAACGAGCGTGGCGACCCCGGCGCGTGCCGCGATGCGGCCGGCGTCTTCGACCGGCGTATGGCTGTTCAGGATGTGCGTCCGCAGCGGCGAGCCGGGCGCGCCGGGTGCGCCCGGCACCCAAAGCGCCTCGTGCACCAGGATGTCAGCGCCTCGCGCCAGCGCGACGAGCGCGTCGCTCGGGGCCGTGTCGCCGGAAATCACGATGGACCGATCGCCGCAGTCGAAGCGATAGGCGAGTGCGATCGGCACGAGCGGGTGGCGCACCACCGCGCAGGTGACGCGCACCCGATCGTCCGACATCACGAAGCCGCCCTTCACGATCTCGTGCGGGTGGATGAGCGGCGCCAGCGGCGGCCGCCCCTCGTCACGCATCCGCACCTCGACATCGGCGCGGCTCATCTCCAGGAACAGCTTCGTCATCCGTGCGAGCGGCGGCGGTCCCCACGTATCGACCGCCGTCTTCATCTGGTCGCCCCATTCGAGCAGCAGCAGCGTTCCGTAGTCGGCGTTGTGGTCCGAGTGATGATGGGTGATGAAGACGTGCCGCAGCGTGCGGAACACGCCCGCCAGCGTCATCTGTCGGGCGACGCCGTTGCCGCAGTCGACGAGATAGCCGCGGTCGCCGATCACGATGATCTGCGCCGGGGCGGCGGCCCGGACCTTGGGGGTCGGCCCGCCCGCCGTGCCGAGCAGAATCAGCCGCGACGCGGCGCCGCTCGAGCGCGCGATCGTCGCGGCGCCGGCCAGACGGAGGAAGTCGCGGCGGCTCAGGGACAAGAGGGTGGACGGGGGGCTGGTGCCAAAGGTGCTAAGGGGGCCAAGGGTGCTAAGGGTGCTAAGGGTGCTGGTGCTAAGGGTGCTGGGGTGCTGGTGCCAGGGGTACTGGTGCTGAAGGTGCTAAGCGGTGTCCGGTGATGCGACGCTGGCAGCCGTGGCGAAAGTCGGTTTCAGGCTGTCGCCGGAACTGTGAAAAGTTGACGTAATAGCGCGGTTCCGACGATCAGACAGAGCGGTGCTGTCCATGCTCCTGGGAAATAGCCACCCTGCGCCACTACCAGCAACAGATGGGCGACGCCATTGCCGACCCCCCCACCCAACGCAAGGAACAGCACGATCAGCACGGCGAGTGGGCGACGTCGACGCAGGCCCCAACCAGCGAGAACAAACGCCGCAAACCACGTCGCATTGAACACCAAGAACTGTGTATCGGTCCAATGGTCGCCAACGAGCGCCGGCAATCGGCGCTGAAAACCTGTGAGGAACTCCTCGCACGCATGGACGAAGAAGATCGCGACTGCTACGACGTAGGTCGCCTGGAGAGACGGGCTTCCGAGACTCCACGCCCCCCAAAGCCAGACGGCATACGCGGCCAGGAACGCGACACTGATCAGGGCCGCGGCACGCCCAAGCCACAGGCCTTGGAATAACGCGGCCGCGACCACGACCGAGCCACCGAGCATTCGGTCGCGCGATGACGGATGCATCGTTCGTGCGGCAGCGTACTACAACGGGCCGTCTGTGAATGGCAAACGCGCACGCGATCGGCCGCCGCCGACATGGGTCGCGACGGCGGATTTGCCGACGGCGGCGAGCCATCCCTTCTCCATCTGCGTTTTGAGATCAGCTGCGGCGCGGGCACGGATTCGATGGTTCGTCGAAGGCAGTGCGCCGCCTTCCATGACGCGACGATGGGTTGGCCCGCGTTGCCGCCGGGCATCTATTTGCGCTGCTGCCTCGGTGATCGGGACGCCGACGCGAGCCTGCTCGGCGCGGATCCGACCCGCGACGGAAGAAGAAAGGGGGTCGACCGAGAGACTCGCCTCCAACTCCCACTAGTCGATGCCTCAGTGAAAATCAGCACTTCTACCCCGGGCTACGAGAGGCGCGCCGTCGAGAGTGCAGCGCACCCTCGGCCCCAGCACCCCTAGCACCTAGCACCCTCGGCACCAGCACCCCTAGCACCCTTGGCCCCAGCACCCTTAGCACCCTTGGCCCCGTTAGCACCCTTAGCACCCCTCACCATCTCCCCCCGGCTCCTTCCCGAGCGCCGGCTTGTTCACCTTCCCCATGGCGTTGCGAGGCAGCGCCTCGACGGCGCGCAGCTCGCGCGGGATCTTGTACGGTGCCAGCCGCGGTTTCAGCCACTCGCGCATCTCGTCGAGCCTCAGCGTCGTGCCGGGCTGCAGTTCGACGACGGCGATCACGCGCTGTCCCCATTCGTCGTCGGGCGCGCCGACGACCGCGGCGTCGGCGACTGCTGGATGCTCGCGCAGAACGTCCTCGATCTCCAGCGCCGACACCTTGAAGCCGCCGGTCTTGAGGATGTCGGTACTGCGGCGGCCGAGTAGGCGGTAGACGCCGTGCTCGAGGACGGCAACGTCGCCGGTGCGGAACCAGCCGTCGCGAAACGCTGCTTCCGTCTCCTCCGGTCGCTGCCAGTACTCGGAGAACACACCTGGGCCGCGCACCTCGATCTCGTCGTCGGCGAGACGAACCTCGACGCCCGGCAGCGGCGTGCCCACCGCGCCTGGCCGCCGCTCGCCGCGCAGCGGATTGGAAAGAATCATGCCGGTCTCTGTCATGCCGTAGCGTTCGAGCAGCGTGTGGCCCGTGATTGCGCGCCACCGATCGAGCGTCCGCAGCGGCAGCGCCGCGGATCCGGACATCATGAGGCGGAGCTGCCGGCTGCCGTCGCTCCAGCGGCGCTGCTGCGCGGGCGAGGCGGCCTCCCACGCGGCGATGAGCCGGTGGTAAATCGTCGGGACGGCGCTGAACACCGTGACCTCGCCCTCTGCGAGGCGTTGCCAGGTTCCGAATGGATCGAACTGCGGCGGGATCTCGCAGACGGCGCCGGCGGCGAGCGCGGAGCCGAGCACGTTGATGATTCCGTGCACATGGTGCAGCGGCAGGACCAGCAGCGCGCGGTCGGCTGCCGTCCAGCCCCATGCGTCGAGCAGCGAGGCAATCTGCGCCGCGATCTGCCCGTGGGTGGTGACGACCCCTTTCGGCCTGCCGGTGGTTCCGCTGGTGTAGACGATCAGCGCCCGGCGCGCCTGCCGCGGAGGCTCAGGCTGCTGCCGAGGCTCCGGGACGTCGAGGCCGGCGAGGAGATCGTGGGTGTCCAGGAAGCGCGCGCCGGCTCGGGCGCTCACCGCGCGCAGCGACTCGGCCAGCCGCCCGCTCGCGACGACGATCGACGCGCCGGCGTCTCGGACCACGTACTCGAGCTCCGCCTCCGGATGCGAGACGGCGAGCGGCACGGCGACGCCGCCCGCCTGCCAGATCCCCCGCGAGACGGCGACGTGCCCGAAGCTCGGGGGGACGAGATACGCCACCCGCGCGTCCTGCAGGTCGGGGGCGCCGTCGAGCAGCCCCGCGGCGACCCGCGCCGCGCTCTCGGCGAGGTCGTGGTACGTGAACACGCCGTCGGCGGCGACGATGGCGAGAGGGTCCGTGTCGATGCGCCCATTGTGCCACTGTCCGTTGACCGGGAGCGGTTCGTCAGGCAGGATCCATCGCATGCGCACTGCCGCGCCGGAACGCTGATGGAAGTGCACCTCGTCGACGGCACCTACGAACTCTTCCGGCACTACTACGCGGTGCCGAAAGCGCGCGACGCGCGTGGCCGCGAGGTCGGCGCCGTCCGCGCCGTCGTCGGATCGATGCTCGGCATGCTCAACCGCGGCGCGACGCACCTTGGCGTCGCCACCGATCACGTCATCGAGTCGTTCCGCAACGATCTCTGGCGCGGCTACAAGACGGGCGCCGGCGTCGAGGAGGATCTGCTCGCGCAGTTTCCGCTGCTGGAAGACGCGCTCGCCGCGCTCGGCGTCGTCGTGTGGCCGATGATCGAGTTCGAGGCCGACGATGCCCTGGCGGCGGCCGCCGCGAAAGCGGAGGCGGACGCACGCGTCACGCGGGTGTTCGTGTGCACGCCCGACAAGGATCTCGCGCAGTCGGTGCGCGGCATGCGCGTGGTGCAGCTCAATCGGCGGACGAACCAGATTACCGGTGAGGACGGTGTGATCGCGAAATTCGGCGTGCCGCCGGTGTCGATTCCCGATTACCTGGCTCTCGTCGGCGACGCCGCCGACGGCTACCCTGGCCTGAAGGGGTGGGGCGCGAAGTCGACCGCCGCCGTGCTCTCGCGGTTCGGGCACCTCGAGGCGATTCCCGGCGACTGGCGCGAGTGGCACGTCAACGCCGCGAGCCCCGCGGCGCTGGCCGCGACCTTCGTGCGCGAGCGTGAGCACGCGTTCCTCTTCCGCACCCTGGCGACCCTGCGCCGCGATGTGCCGGTGTTCGAGGATGTGGAGGAACTGCGCTGGCGGGGTCCAGCCGATCGGTTCGCCGCGCTCGCGGCGTCGCTCGACGCGGCGACGTCTGCGCGCTAACGCATCGCCTCGGCGCCGTTGCGCGTCGCGCCTCGATACGCAGCAGGCCGGAGCGTCCTCGCCTCCGACTCCACGCATGTGCCGCGATCATGCCGAGCATGCTCAGGTACTTCTCCACACGATCGCGTCGCGGGTGTTATAACCCGCGTATGTGGGCGGGGAGTTGTGCCCCCGTTCGTTCGAATAGCTCGATGGAGTGGGGGGAGGGTGAGATGCGTTTACGCACCTGCGGAGCATTCCTGGTGGTGGTGCTGCTGCTGTCGATGCCGGCGTTGGCCCAGGAGCAGCGCGGCTCGATTGTCGGCATCGTCAAGGATTCGTCCGGCGCCGTTCTACCCGGCGTTTCGGTCGAAGCGAGCGGCGGCCCCGGGGTCACGCTGACGGCGGTCACCGATGCGAATGGCGCGTATCGCTTTCCGTCATTGCTGCCCGGCATCTACGGGATTTCGGCGGCGCTCTCGGGGTTCAAGACCGAGAAGGTGACGGCCGTTGCCGTCGACCTGGGCAACGTCAAGAAGGTCGATTTCACGCTCGGCGTCGCTACTGTCGAGGAAGCCGTGCAGGTGACGGCCGAATCCCCGATCGTCGACGTCAAGAGCAGCACGAAGGCGACCGCGATCGCCGGCGATCGCATTAGCCTGGTGCCGCACAACCGCGACTTCACGTCGCTGGTCACGCAGGCGCCGGGCGCCAACCAGGAGCCCAAGTCGGGTGGGATCTCGATCGACGGCGCCAGCGCCTCCGAGAATCGCTACGTCGTCGATGGTGTCGAGACCACGAACATCCTCAACGGCACCTCGGCCAAGCCGGTCGTCGCCGACTTCGTCGAACAGGTGCAGATCAAGTCGTCGGGATATCCGGCGGAATACGGCGGATCGACGGGTGCGGTGGTCAATGTCATCACCAAGAGTGGCACCAACAACTTCAACGGCAACGCACTGGCCTACTGGCAGGGCAACGGCCTGGTCGGCTCGTGCAACCAGCCCGGTCTCTCCCCCCTCAACTCGAAAGGGGCAGTGACGGGAACGTCGCCGACGCCGGCGAGCATCACGACGGCGACGCCGGTCTGCGGCGTCAACCCGACGCTGCGCAACACGTTCGCCAATGCGGCGGTGTCCGAGTACTGGACCTACCCGAAGGACGACCTCAACACCTTCGAGCCGGGCGGCTCGATCGGCGGCCCGATTCAACTCAACCGAGCCTGGTTCTTCGTCGCGTATCAGCCGACGCTGACGGCCCAGTCGCGGACGTCGAACGCGGCCACCAGCGGCAACATTGCCGGCATCACGCATACACAGACGCAGAATGTCCAGCGGCAGTACATCACTGCCGATCAGACAACACAGCTCGGCTCGAAGCTGCGGACCCGGTTCGCGTTCAACAACAGCTGGTCGAAGACCAACGGCGCGCTGCCCGGCACGAGCGCGCAGGACGCGGCGACCACGAACTACGCGACCGGCTCGACGGCCCCGAACTGGTCGCTGTCCGCCGTCGCCGACTACACGGCGAAGCCGAACCTGCTGCTCAGCGCCCGCTATGGCTTCTTCGCCACGAACAGCCACACCTACGGCAATCCCACCGACGCGAAGTACACGTTCGGGTTTACCAACGTCGGCATGGCAGGAGTGCCAGCCGAGTTTCAGCACCTGGCGAACTACACGAACATCCCCTCCAACTCGCTGACCGCCTACGACCTGGTCGAACGCAAGTTCTTCCAGGCGGATGCGACGTGGTTCACGCACGCCGCAGGGCAGCACGAAGTCAAGGCGGGGACGCAGTTCGATCTGCGGAGTGAGAACGTCAACAGCGGACAGCAGGCGCAGAACCTCACGTTCAACTGGGGCCAGCAGTTTGCCGCGACCGGCCCGCAGGGGACGTACGGCTACTACTATGTCGACAGCAACGCCGTCGCGCCACGCGAGGGCTCGATCACCATCGGCAACGAGCATTCGAATGTCGTCGGCCTCTTCGTGCAGGACACGTGGGCGGTGAACGGCCGGCTGACGCTGAATCTCGGCCTCCGCAGCGAGCAGGAGAAGGTGCCGGCGTACACGGACGCCAACAACGACTACGGCGACTACCCGATCCAGTTCGGCTTCGGCGACAAGCTCGCTCCGCGCATCGGTGGCTCGTACGATCTGAGGGGAGACGGCCGCTGGAAGCTGTACGGCTCGTGGGGGCTGTTCTACGACATCTTCAAGCTGAATCTCGCGCAGGGTTCGTTTGGCGGCGCCAAGTGGATCCGCTCCTACTACACGCTGGACACCGCCGACTTCACATCGGTGAATCAGAACCAGGGCTGTCCGCCGGCCTGCGCCGGCACGTTCATCACCAGCGTCGACGAGCGTCTGCCCTCGCTCAGCAAGACCAACTGCTATGGGCCTTGCCTCGATCCCGATCTCAAGCCGATGCGGTCGCAGGAAGCGAACATCGGCCTCGAGCATCAGCTCAATAACACGAGCTCGATTTCCGTCCGCTACGTGCACAAGCAGCTCGACCGCGGCATCGAGGACACGGGGTCCATCGATCAGAACAACGGCGAGGCCTATACGATCTCGAACCCGGGTGAAGGGCTGACCGCGACCTTCACGCCGCTGCCGTGCTCGGCGACGGGGATCACGCAGTGCGATGCCTACCAGAGTTCGAGCGGGGTGGCCGTGCTGCCCAAGCCGAATCGCGAATACGATGCCGGGGAATTCCTTTACACCAAGCGCCTCTCGCACTCGTGGAGTCTCTACACGAGTTACACGCTGAGCCGGCTGTATGGCAACTACCCGGGACTGTCCGAATCGGACGAGAACGGACGCACCTCCCCCAACACCGGCCGCATCTACGACTACCCGATCGAAATGATGGGCACCGACGGCAAGCCGCTCTACGGCGTGCTGCCGACGGACCGTACGCACCAGTTCAAGGCGCAGGTCGTGTACCTGATGCCGTGGGGGACGTCAATCGGCCTGAACCAGGGACTGGCGAGCGGAATTCCGATCGGCCGATCGCTGTCGGTGATTCCGGGCCACAGCTATCCGATCTACTTCGCCGGCCGCGACAGCGATGGGCGGACGGCGTCGCTGTCGCAGACCGACCTGTACGTGCAGCACGAGTTCAAGCTCTTTCACTCCGAGAAGCGGTTCCAGCTGAACATGAACGTGCAGAACCTGTTCGACCAGCGTACGCCGATCAACTACGTGAACACGGTCCGCCGCGCCGGTACGACGCCGTCGATCGACGAGAACGCGTTCTACGCCGGCCAGGTCAACCTTCAGGCCGTCGTCGATCAGCTGATCACCAGCGGAGCGATGTCGGTGAATCAGCAGTTCCTGCTGCCAAGCGCCTTCCAGGACCCTCGACTGATCCGGATCGGCGCGAAGTTCACGTTCTGACCGGGACGGGCGGTCTCCAGGCGGCCTGCCGGCCATTGCAGTTCCGGCAGCGCCGCCACGAAACTGTCGGTGCGCGCACCCTGCGCGGCCGCCGCACACGCCTGCTAACAAGACACGAATGAAGAACTTACCGGGTCGGGCGCCGCCGGTATGCGAGTTGCCTTCTGTCTGTGGCGGAGGCGTAATGCTGAGGACTTTAGGCGCGGCAATCGGCGCGGCGATCGTACTTCTGCTTCTGGCGACGGTGGCCGCGAGGGTGACCTCGCACCAGGAACCGGCGACGCAGGAAGCCATGCTCCACCACTGACACGCGTTGTCTGCCGCGCAGACCTTCACCTCCGCCCGCGGGAGAGCCTGAAGGCCTGCGCGACCACTCCCGTCGCGACCGCGTCGAGCGGTCCCGCGCGGCTCCGCTCCTTCTCGAAGCCACTCCCGCCCTGGCGGTTCCCACCGGCATCACGCGCGCGAGCGTTCGGCTATGATCCGCTCCGATGATTGCAGTCATGTGGCAGTTCGATGTGAAGAAGGGGCGCGAGAAAGAGTTCGAAACCCTTTATGGCGTCGATGGCGACTGGACGGCGCTGAACCGGCAGACCCGGTCCTATCTAGGCAGTTCCTTCCTGCGCGACCAGAATCGCGCCTCGCGCTATCTCTTGATTGAGTACTGGAGCGAGATGCTCGTCTACGAGCAGCACCGGACGACCCGGTCGGAGCTGATCCAATCGATCGAGACCCGCCGCGCGGAACTGCTGGAAGGCGTGGAACCGCTCGGCATTTACACGCCGCTCGACGTGCCGGACCGCTGGGGACCGACCTGGTCGCAGCGGCGCTGAGGCCAGCCGAGACGTTCCGCCGCGCAGCGCGCGTTCGGTGCGACCTTCCACGCGCGACTGATTCCACCCACCATCGCGACTACGCCGAGGGACGGCCTGCGTCGAGGGACGCCGCGATTTCGGCTTGACCGACCAAGTTGGTCGGATATATCCTCGACTGGTCCAATTGAGACGACGTCTCAATTGAATGGCCCGCCGGGCCGTCTACCAGAACCTGCTTCGTCAATGGGCCGAGCTTTGATGCACCTGTCCAGCGTGGGCGCCCGTCCCCTGACCGCGCCCGGGTCGTCAACATGATGCAGGCGTTCGTCATCACGCTCCGCGAGGGTCTGGAGGCGTTCCTCATCGTCGCTCTCACCCTGACGTATCTCCGGAAGCGCGGCCTCGTCGCCCTGGGCGCCGCCGTGCGTTGGGGCATCGTCGCCGGCGTGATGGTCAGCATCTTCGGCGGGGTGATTCTGTACGGCGCGCGCAACCAGGAGCGGCTCGAGGGGCCGCTGGCGCTCGTCGCCGCCGGGTCGGTCGCGTTTCTGACCGTGCAGATGTGGCGCGCCGGACGCCACATGAAGGACGAGATCGAGGCACGTCTCGAAGCCTCAGTGTCGAGCACGCGGGTCGGCGCGCGGGCTGGCGTGTTCCTGTTCACGCTGTTCATGATCGCGCGCGAGGGAATGGAAACCGTCCTCTTGCTCGTGCAGCTGCGCGGACTCATGCCGCTGCTCGCCGGTGCGTGCCTCGGGAGTGCCGCGGCGGCGGCGGTCGGTTGGGGATGGACGCGCTACGGTCGGCGGGTGCCGCTCGCGCTGTTCTTTCAGATGACCGCGCTGTTCTTGTTCGTCTTCCTCGTCCAGCTGTCCATCCAGGCAGTGCACGAGATGGCGGAGCAGGGAATGCTGCCGGCCAGTGCTCTCATCCACGAGCGAACGGAAGCGTGGGGGCCCGATAGCGCGTTCGGTCACGTCCTGAGCTACCTGCTGGCCGGCCTGCCGTTGATGTGGCTGGCCGTTTCACGTCTCCGGCAGACGCGGCGGGCGCATGGGCAAACGGCATCAGTTCCGCCGCCGGCTGTCCAGGGACGGCTCTGAGGAGGTGTCGACTCTGGGCCGCCTCGCTCCCGCCTGTTCTTTCAGCGCGTCTTCCGGCGTCGCCGTCCGGCGCGCCCCTGCAGCGACTTGAGCTCGCGTTGGAGGAGTTCGAGGTGCGCCCGCTCCTCGTCGGCGAACTCCAGGAAGATGCGCTTGCCCTCGGAATCGTCGAAGCGCTGGCCGTAGCGCTGGAAGAAGCGATGCGAGCCGCGTTCGCAGGCGATGCCGATCCGCAGCGCCTGTTCGTCGTTGACGCCGGCCCGCAGCTCCTCGAGCCCTTCCGCGAACAGGCCGCCCGCGGCTCCCTTGAAGAACAGGAACTGCGGACGTGCCTCGAGCTCCGGATCCTCGTCGACCAGCTCCGCGTACCGCCGTTCGAGCGTCGACAGGTGTTCGTGCTCTTCCGCCGCGAGCGATTCGAACACCTTGCGTCCGGCGGCGTCGCGGGTGATGCGGGCGGCGCGTGTGTAGAAGCGCAGCCCGGAACGCTCCGTGTCGATCGCGACCCGCAGCGCGTCGCGGGCAAAGACCCGTTTCGTCGCGGCGCCGTCGAGCGTCGGCGCCGTCGTGCCCTGTCGGCAGTCGCGGCAGATGCCGTGCACCTGGACGACCGTCTGCGCAGCCTCGAAATCGCGAACCGCGGCGATCTCCTCGAGCAGTGCTTCGACGTCCGAGCTCAGGAACTCGGAGGTGCGGTGGCAGCGCTGGCAGATGAGATGCGAATGGCGCGGGTGGCCGTGGGCCGATTCGTAGCGCTGGAGTCCCTCGCCGAAGTCGACCTGGCGCGCGACGCCTTCGTCGACCATCCGCTTGAGCGCGCGGTAGACGGTGGCTCGGCCGACGCGCGGGTATTTCCGGCGCACGTCGGCGAAGAGCGCATTGGCCGTGACGTGCCCCTCGTGGGCGAGAAACACTTCCTCCACCCGCTGGCGCGGCGTCGAACGCCTGGTGACGGTCATCGGAGAACTCTAGCATTCCACATTCGTCGACTCCGCCGGCGGCATCGACCGAACGGTTTCGCGATACACTGCGGCGCCCTCGACGTCACGGAGAACCAGCGTGTCATCATCAGACCATCCCGAGCCACCGGAACCGGCGGACGCGCCGCGCCGCCTGACCCGGCGCCGCCTGCTGGGGAGCGCCGCCAGCGTTGCGGCCGCCGCCGCCGCCGCGGCGTTGATGCCGCCCAACGTCAGGCGCCTGCTGGCGCGTGAACCTCCGTCGCCTTCGCTCAGCGACATCAAGCACGTCGTCATGCTGATGCAGGAGAACCGTGCGTTCGATCACTACTTCGGGACCCTGGCGGGCGTACGCGGCTTCAACGATCCGCAGGCGCTGAAGCTGTCCACCGGCCGGTCGGTGTTCTATCAGCCCGACACGTCGCACCCCGACGGCTACATGCTCCCGTTCCATCTCGACACGCGCCGCACGAGCGCGCAGAAGATTCCCTCGACGAGCCATGCGTGGGCCGTCCAGCACGAATCCTGGAAT
Organism: Vicinamibacterales bacterium; assembly: GCA_036496585.1. Taxonomy (NCBI): domain Bacteria; kingdom Pseudomonadati; phylum Acidobacteriota; class Vicinamibacteria; order Vicinamibacterales; species Vicinamibacterales bacterium. The sequence continues at coordinate 1,564 of DASXLB010000066.1, read as the reverse complement.
GGCGGCGCGATGGACAACTGGATGCCGGCGCATCGCCGGGCGGACGGCGTCAAGGCGCCGTACGTGATGGGGTATCACACGCGAGCCGACATTCCGTTCCAGTTCGCGCTCGCCGAGGCGTTCACCGTCTGCGACGCCTATCACTGCTCGGTGCTCGGGCCAACCTGGCCCAACCGCATGTACTGGATGACCGGCACCATCGATCCCGGCGGCCGCAGCGGCGGCCCGATGACAGCCAACACTTCCATGGCGGGGGGCGGCCGCTGGAAGACCTACGCCGAGCGCCTGCAGGACGCCGGGATCAGTTGGCGCGTCTATCAGCAGGCCGACAACTACGGGTGCAACATGCTCGAGCAGTTCGAGGTGTTCCGCACCGCCGACTCGAATTCGCCGCTGCATACCCGCGGCATGCTCCGCGGTCCGGAAGGGCAGTTCGAGTACGACGCCGCCAACGATCGGCTGCCGACCGTCTCCTGGATCATTCCGACGAGCACCCAGTCGGAACATCCTGACTACATGCCGGCCGCCGGTGCCGCGTTCGTGGCGAGCAAGCTCGACGCGATCGCGGCCAACCCCGACGTCTGGGCCAAGACCGTGTTCATCCTGAACTACGACGAGAACGACGGCATCTTCGACCACGTCGTGCCGCCGACCCCGCCGGCCGGCACGCCCGGCGAGTTCATCGGCGGCCTGCCGATCGGCGGCGGCTTCCGCGTGCCGTGCATCATCGTGTCGCCCTGGACCGCAGGCGGATGGGTGTGCAGCCAGCCGTTCGATCACACGTCGGTGCTCCAGTTCCTCGAGCAGGTGACCGGCGTGCGCGAGACGAACATCAGCGACTGGCGCCGCCGGACGTTCGGCGACCTGACGGCCGCCTTCCGCTTCGAGGAAGCCGCGGCGCGGCCGGCCGCGCTGCCCGACACGGCGGGTCAGCTGGTCCGGGCGGCTTACGAGGCGTCGTCGCTTCCCGCACCGTGGCTGCCGGGGCCCGATCAGCGTCCGCCTGCGCAGGAGAGCGGCTCGCGCAAACAGGTGCCGCGCAAGTCGTGATGGCGGGCGGGGTGGCCGCGTCTCACCGACCACGGCACGCCTGACGTCGTTCAGCGTTCAGGCTTCTGGGCGCAGAGGCGGACGACGCGCGTGCGTTGCAGACCGAAATCTGCGGTCGCGTCGGTATCCTCGTAACGAAGCACCCGGAAACGCGAGAACAGTTGCGGGAGTTCGTTGGTCTCGAACACGACGCCGGCGCCGATCGGTCCCGATCGTGTCGCGTCGTGGTGAAAGCCCTCGACGACGACCAGTCCGCCCGGCTTCAGCGAGTCGAAAACCCGCGTGACATTCTCGCGAACGCCGGCCCCTGGGTTTCGGCCGGTCGGACGATGAGATGGCCGAGGAACTGCGAACCCATCGAGATCGGTAGATGTCAAACCCGAGTGGTCGCGCCGTGGCCCAGATCGGCCCTCATCGCTCAACCGAACATAGCCAGTGATAGTGTTTCCCACAGTAATGCCCCTCCGCCAGTGGGTACGCGGCATCATGTGCCGGTCAGCTGAAGACCGCGGGC